>JAPKYY010000386.1 GCA_026394095.1 Acidobacteriota bacterium
CTCCGCCACCGCCGCATACACAATCTCGCCCATATACGTATTGATTCCCTCGGCAATCGCTTTGGAATCCTGCGCTGCCTGCTGCAAACCCTTGTTTGCAATCTGCATCAGGTACGGAATCGTCGCATTCGTCAGGCCGAAGGTCGACGTATGTGGTACTGCCGCCGGCATGTTCGTCACGCAATAGTGCAATACCCCGTCAACGTAAAAGATTGGGTTCGTATGCGTCGTTGGCCGGCTCGTCTCAAAGCACCCGCCCTGATCGATCGCAACATCCACCAGCACGCTCCCCTTCTTCATCGAGCTGAGCATATCCCGGCGCACAATCTTCGGCGCACTCGCCCCCGGCACCAGCACCGCGCCAATCACCAGGTCCGCCAGCCGCAAAGCCTCGCGAACCGTGTACGAATTCGAGGCAAGCGTCACTACCTGGCTTGAATAGATATCGTCGATCTCACGCAGCCGGTTCAGATTCTTGTCAATGATTGTCACGTGCGCACCAAGCCCAACGGCAATCTTCGCCGCGTTGTGGCCCACCACACCACCGCCAATAATCACCACATTCGCCGGTGCCACACCAGGAATTCCACCAAGCAGAATCCCGCGCCCGCCATTGGGCCCCTCCAGGTACTGCGCCCCAATTTGCACGCCCATCCGCCCGGCCACTTCACTCATCGGCGTCAGCAGCGGCAGGCTGCCGTCCTTCTCCCGAATCGTCTCATAAGCTACCGCATTCACTCTGGCTTCCAGCAACTGCGTGGTCAGCTCCGGCAGCGGTGCCAGGTGCAAATAGGTGAAGAGATTCAGCCCGGGCCGAAAGTATCCGGCCTCGCTCGGCTGAGGCTCCTTCACCTTCACAACCATTTCTGACTTCGACCAGACGTCGCCCGCCCTGGCCACCACAGTCGCACCGGCCTCAGCATATTCGTCGTCGGTAATCGAGCTGCCGAGTCCAGCCCCGCTCTCAACGTAAACCGTATGGCCTTGTTCCACCAATCCGGTAACGCCGCTTGGCACAAGACCCACTCTTGTCTCGTGATCTTTGATTTCTTTGGGTACGCCGATAATCATTGCACTTACCAGCCTAACTCTAGAACCTGGCCGTCAATCCTACCCTCACCGCACGCGCTAGTCCCGGCGTCAGATTGTTGTTGTTGTGACCGTTGACGATATACTTGCGATCCGTCAGATTCTCTACATTTACCTGCAGTCGCAGCCGCTCACTCAGGCTATAGAACACAGCGGCATCTGCCCGTCTGAAACTGGGAATCCGAACACTGTTGTCGATTGCCGCAAACATCTCGCCCTGCTGGATCAAACCCAGCCCGGCCCCAAGGCGCGGAAGAATTCGAAAGTGATTCCACATCGATGCACTATTGCGCGGCACCTGCGCTACATGCGCCCCGAGCACTGCCGCAACCGTCCGGCTCGTGATCCGGGCATCTTGCAGAGCATAACCGCCCGCAACCGACCAGATTCGCGTGATACGTCCATTGAACGAAAACTCCAGCCCCTTGCTTCGCTGCGATCCAGTCTGCACCAGCACTGCAGGGTTCAGCGGGTCGGGTGCGCTCGTATTCGTACGGTCCAGCCAGTAGTAGGCAGCGCTGAGCGATAGGCCGCTCCCTAAATCCCACTTCGCTCCTGCCTCTAAATTCCTGAACTTCTCAGGTTTCAATGTTTGGCTGCTTACACTAAGCGATCCAAATTGATCGCCCGCACTCGGCAGAAACGAAACACTGTAATTCCCATACAGCGAAACAGATCGCACAGGCTTGATCACCACCCCAAGCCTCGGCGAAAAGATATTGTCCACCCGCCGAAGCGGCAGACTCGTCCGGCGATTGAACGCATTCAAATCAAAATGATCGAAGCGAATTCCCGCCACCACTTGTACAAAGCGCGACACCTCGATCTGATCTTGCACATAGGTCGCACCTACCCGTGCTCTTATCCGGTTGTCGGCATCGGTGGCAGATTGTCGAAACGTCAATGCACTAAAATCAACCGTGTTCTCCAGCGGCACATTTACCGTTGTCGAAGAATTGTTGAAATACCCGGTGTTCCTGAAATTGTTCGTCAACTGCCTGCCAATCTCAAAGCCAGCCAATACCGTATGCCGAATACAGCCAGTCTTCAGGCCTCGTGAGAGATCCGTCTGATTGAAAAAATTATTCCGGTCGGTTGCATCGTTGTATGCCGACAGGCTCACTTGCGTCCGGGCTGCATTCACTGCTCCCGGAAAGACATTCCCGTAGTACTTGTCATAGGCGCCAAACAAAGTCTGGTTGC
>JAPKYY010000805.1:0-2825 GCA_026394095.1 Acidobacteriota bacterium
GTATGAGACTTGATGCAGAGCAGGCCCTTGGAGTTGCTAACGCAATACCGCCAAAACTTTTCGAAGAAGCGCTTAAGACCGGGCTGTTGAGCACGGGCCCGTACGACCGCGAGACGGTTGCCTCCTCAAACGCTTTGTTGAAAGGGCAACTACTGGATGCCGCAGGCAAACTCAGACCGGAATACAAAGAGTGGCTCAAGCGCTGGCAGGACTCGCTCAAGCCTGCCAAACCAACTCCCCAGAAACAATCGTCGCGACAGCCCGCCCGGTAAAGGTGTGGCCGTCATAGGGTGAATTGCGAGACTTCGAAGGCGACTTGTTTACGTCATAAGTCCACTTCGAATTCGGATCGAGGATCGTAACGTCAGCTGGCAAGCCAGGAGACAGCGAGCCGCGATTCAGCTTGAGCACCCCGGCAGGCCCGGTGGTGAAGAGCTCGATCATTCGATTGATTGAAATATGGCCTGCATGGACAAGCCTTTCGAGTGAGATTCCAATTGCAGTTTCCAGGCCCAGGATGCCAAAGGGGCAGCGCTCAAATTCCTGCATCTTGTCTGTTACGCTGTGCGGGGCATGGTCAGTTGCAATCGCATCAATGACCCCGGCCTTGATTCCTTCGATCATCGCTTCTACGTCGTGTGAGCAACGGATCGGCGGCTTCATCTTGAAGTTTGAATCGTAGGGAATGATTTCCATATCGTGAATGGCGAAGTGATGCGGAGTTACTTCGCAGGTAACGCGCAGGCCCCGGCGCTTGGCCTCGGCTACCATCGCGATTGCATTTTTGGTTGATAGATGGGCAACGTGGTAGCGAGCCCCGGTTACCTCTGCAAGAAGGATGTCGCGAGCCACCATCACGTCTTCAGAACAGGCCGGAATCCCGCGCAGGCCATAGCGCAAGGAAGCTTTGCCCTCGTGCATGTCCCCGCCTGCGGAGAGATTCAGGTCTTCGCAGTGGTCGATGACGAGGATATCGAAACTTGAGGCGATCTCCATGGCGCGACGCATCACACGCGAGTTCATGACAGGCCTGCCGTCATCCGAGATCGCAACCGTGCCCGCAGCCTGCATGGCACCAATGGATGCCAGTTCTTCGCCTGCGCTGCCCTTGGTGATGGCACCAATAGGAAAGACGTTCACTTTGGCTACGGCGCGCGCGCGCTCGATGATGTAGCGCGTCAGGTGAGGTGTGTCGTTGACGGGATTTGTGTTCGGCATGCAACAAACGCTGGTAAATCCACCAACGGCGGCTGCCCGCGAGCCACTCTCGATCGTCTCGGAGCTCTCAAAGCCCGGCTCACGCAGGTGCACGTGCATGTCGATAAAGCCCGGGGCGACGATCAGCCCGGTGGCATCGAATACCTCGGCGCCGCGCGAGGGAAGATTGTCACCAACTCCGCGAATGATGTCTCCGGCAAGCAGGACATCGGCAACCCGGTCGATGCCATTGGCTGGGTCAATCACCCGGCCGTTACGAATCAAAAGCTTTGGCATTACTGCAGAACCCTTTCCAGCACAGCCATGCGGACGGCAATACCGTTCTCTACCTGGCTCAGAATGACCGAACGCGAACTATCGGCAACTTCGGTCGAAATCTCGCGGCCGCGATTCATCGGGCCGGGATGCATCACGATGGCATCAGGCTTGGCAAGAGCGAGATTCTCCGCCCTCAACCCATAGAAGCGGGAGTACTCACCGGCGGGGAAATTCGTTTCATTCTGCCGCTCCAGTTGTACACGCAGCATCATGATGATGTCGGTGTTGCGAAGCGCTTCCTTGATGTCATAGGTGATGCTTACCCCGGGTGCCAGGGCTTTCAGTTCCTGGGGCACCAGTGGAGCCGGGCCACAGAGTACAAGATCAACACCGAACTTCGAGAGCAGATGGATGTTCGAGCGGGCCACCCGGCTATGCAGGATATCGCCAATGATCGCCACACGCAGACCTTCAAGCGAAGGCCGGTTGTCGAGAATGGTTCGCGCATCCAGAAGCGCCTGAGTGGGATGTTCGTGCTGTCCATCGCCGGCATTGATGATCGGGATTGGCAGGTGGCGCGCCAGAAAGTGTGGAGCACCCGAAGCAGCGTGGCGCATCACAATCACGTCCGGCCGCATGGCGCTGAGCGTACTCACAGTGTCGAGCAGCGTTTCACCCTTGGAGACGCTTGTGCCTTGAGCGGTAATAGAAAGCGCATCCGCACCAAGCCGCTTGGCAGCGATTTCGAAACTGATACGCGTCCGAGTGGACGGTTCAAAAAAGAGGTTCACAACGAGGCGGCCGTCGAGCAGATCGAGTCTCTTCTCACGCATTTGCTGCAGAGGCTGAAAGTCCTTCGCGCGCTGGAGAAGCGATTCGATTTCAGGCCGGTCGAGGGCCTCGATGTCGAGGAGGCCTTTGGTCATATTCACACCTTTTCGACGAGCAGAACTTTTTCAAGTCCGTCAATCTCACTGAGCTTGACCTCGATGATTTCATTGGCAGTGGTGGACACCTTGCGGCCCACATAGCGGGCTTCGATCGGAAGCTCGCGGTGTCCGCGATCAATCAGACACAGCAATTGCACACGTGAAGGCCGGCCATGATCAAAGAGCGCATCAAGCGATGCGCGGATCGTGCGGCCGGTATAGAGCACGTCGTCGGTGAGGATGATATCCATCCCGGTTATGTCAAAGGGGATCTCGGTTGCATTCACTACGGGTTTGGCACCAACAGTTGTCAGGTCGTCGCGATACAGATTGATGTCGAGGATTCCAACCGGGATTTCGCGCTTCTCGAGATCTGAGATTTTCTTTGCCAGACGTTGCGCGATCGGCACACCGCGGCGG
>JAPKYY010000805.1:2886-6763 GCA_026394095.1 Acidobacteriota bacterium
TCCGGTCCATTTCCGAAGCCGACATGAGTTGAGATTTTTCGCGGGTCGCGCTCATGATTTTCTCCAAGCTAACATAATCAGGGCCATCCGCTTACAATAAAAGGCCATGCGTAAGCTGTTTCTTTTCTTATTGGCCACAATCGTTCTGCAGGGGGCCGATCCGGACGTAAAAGCCCTTGTCGAGGCCGCACGAAATGCCTGGGCAGTACCGGGTGTGGCCGTTGCCATCGTCAAGGACGACAAGCCACTCTACCTTGCCGGCCATGGACTAAGGGAAGCGGGCAAAACGGATCCGGTGACGCCCCACACTGCATTCCAGATCGCATCCACGACAAAGGCATTCACAACTGCCGCAATGGCAATGCTGGTGGATGAAGGCAAGATTGCCTGGGATGACCCGGTACGAAAGCATCTCAACTTCTTCAGGCTTGCCGATCCCCATGCCGACGCCCTCGTCACCGCCCGAGATCTTGTAACGCACCGGACAGGGCTGCCGCGTCATGATGTCCTGTGGGTTAGAACCGGTCTGGGCCGAGAAGAGTTGATCCGCAGGATCGGCCTGGCCAAGCCTGCTGCCCAGTTTCGTGGTGTCTATCAATATCAGAATCTGATGTTTACCAGCGCTGGGGAATTGGTAGGACGGGTGAGTGGACTGGGCTGGGATCGATTTGTACAGCAACGCATCCTGCTTCCACTCGGGATGAAAGACACCTCCACTGCATACGCAGACATGCTGCGCCACACCAACATGGCGATGCCACATATTAAGGGAAAGGCGAACCCACTTCAGAACTACGACAACATCGGGGGCGCAGGCAGCATCGCCTCAAGCGTCGATGACCTGTCCCGCTGGGTAAGGATGCAATTGGCTGGAGGCATTTATGAAGGGACGAGGCTGGTAAGCGAAAAGCAGCTACAGGCCACTCATGAACCTCAAATGGTGATTCAAAGAACAGCGGCCTCGCGCGAAATGCAGCCGGAATACACACAATCCAGCTATGCCATGGGTTGGTTTGTGAATCACTATCGGGGGGAGATGCTGGTGATGCATTCCGGTTCCCTGAGCGGCTATCGAGCCTTGATCACGATGGTTCCGCGACTGAAAATGGGCATCGTAATTTTGGCCAATGAGAACGGCACCAACCTGAATGAAGCGCTGACCAATACTCTGCTTGATGAGTATCTGGGCTTGCCGAAAACCAGAGACTGGAATGCTTACATGTTGGGTGTCGTGAAAGCTAACGATGAGAAAGAAGCCAGAGAGAAGCGGGAGGCCGAAGAGGCCCGAAAGAAAGACACGAAGCCAAGCCTGCCGTTGAATTCTTACGTCGGAATCTATCGTGAGGCAGCCTATGGGGATGTCAAGGTCTCACTGCAGCAAGGCAAGTTGCATGCAGAGTGGATGCGCTTTCGAGGAGATATGGATCACTGGCAATACGACACCTGGAAGATCAAAGCAGACGGATCGCTGAAAGACGCAATTGCAAACTTTCAACTGGATGAGAAAGGCTCTCCAGTGAGACTGCTTCTTTTGGGCCAGACATTCCTGCGCCAATGATTCAGCAATACATTCAACTTGTCTGGTTTGGGGCATACGCTTTAGCGGCCTCGGAAGAAACTTGGGTCTATCGGCTGAATGGGCAGAACATTCTCAAACTCGAGCTAAGCAGCGAAGATGGCAGCTTTCACGGTGAGCTTACAAGGCCAAAGTCGCTCAGCATCGACTCCAGCGGCGATGTGACCAGGATTGGCGGGGGAGTGTCAAGGCACCGCTTCGAGAACGCAAGCATTAGAGATGGGCAAATTGCATTCACGATCGATGAGGAACGCTTGCTATTCATCCGTGAAGGTGCAGAAACGGCCTCACTCGTGCTCGAAGGAATCAGCCCCCTAAAGCTGCAGAAGGTGCCGAGCGGAACCATTGTAGAATTGGCCCGCAAGCTTCAAGAACCCTCCTATACAAAGCAAATTCAGCGCCTGCGGAAGAACTTAAGGGCGATGGTAAAGGCCGATCAAAAGCCGAGACTGGCATTTCAGGATTCCGGAAAGATCGACGAGAGGCACCTTCAGAAGATCCAGGAAATCTTCAAACAATATGGCTGGGTGAGAACTTCCTTAGCGGGAAAAGATGCAAGTCACGACTTCTGGCTGCTGGTTCAGCATCAGTCACCTGAAGTTCAAAGGCAAATGCTTCCCGCTCTCGAGAAAGCGGCCAATGAAGGTGAAGCATCCATGTCAGACTACGCCTACCTTTATGACCGAGTGCAGCTAGGGTTGGGCAAGCCGCAACGCTGGGGGACACAAATCAAATGCCACGAGGGCAAGCCCACGGTGGCCGAGGTGGAAGACCCGGAGGGGCTGGCAGATCGACGAAAGAAGCTTTTCATGATGCCAGTAGAAGAATACCTGAAAGTGGAATATCTGATTCAGCTCTGCGCCCAGACTAGGACGCCGTCTTCCGCTTCCCGGTGAAGATCGGATACAGAACGGGTACAAGGAAGAGCGTTAGCAAGGTCGCACTAACCAGACCTCCAACAACAACAGAGGCCAGGGGTCGCTGCACCTCTGAGCCGGGCATGGTTGAGAAGGCCATGGGAAGAAAGCCGAAGGCAGCGACAAGGGCCGTCATCAGGACGGGCCGTAGACGTTGGGCGCAAGCCTCTTCAATGTCGCCCAGCTGATTAATGGTTGAGACAAGAACGATGCCGTTGAGTACCGCGACTCCAAACAGGGCAATAAAGCCAACGGATGCCGAGAGGTTTAGATTCATGCCACGAAGCCAGAGCAAACCGATTCCACCGATTGCCGAGAACGGGACTGCACACAGGATTAACAACGACTGACTCATCGATTTAAAAGTGGCGTAGAGCAGGCTCAGGATGAGAAGAATAGAAAGCGGCAAAACCAGAGCAAGCCGTCTGGTGGCGCGAGCCTGATTCTCAAATTGGCCACCCCAGTCAGTCCAATAACCTGAGGGCAGCTGTAAAGCACGTTTTATTTTAGATTGGTCTTCGGCAACGACACTGCCCAAGTCACGGCCGCGGACATTGAACTGAACCACGATCCGCTTCATGCCGTCTTCACGCTGGATGATTTCGGCACCCCGGCCAGCTTCGATACGGGCAACTTCATTGAGCCGCACCTGCTCCCCGGCGGGAGCTTTGATGAAGATTTCGCCCAGGCGAGAGATATCAGAGCGGTATTCGGCAGGAAATCGAAGCATGATGGGGAAGCGGCGCTGACCTTCGACAAATTCCGAGACGGGGATGCCACCACTTGAGGCATCTATAGCGGATTGGACGTCTTCAATAGTCAGCCCATAACGAGCCATCGCAGCACGATCGGGTAAAACACGAATTTCTGCAACGCCTGTAATTACTTCCGACTGGAGGTCGGCGATCCCAGGCATGCCGGCGAGAACCTTTTCAGCCTTTTCAGCCAGGTGCTCCAGAGTTGTCGTATCTTCTCCGAAGATCTTGAGCGCGACATCTGCTTTTACTCCGGAGATAGTTTCATCCAGTCGCATGGCCATGGGCATCGTAAAGTTGAATTCCATACCGGGCATCTCTTTAAGAGCGATCGACATACGATTGATGAGATCCTCTTTGTCGACGGGCTTCATCCACTTGATGTCTTCACGGAGATTGATGTAGAGATCGGCTTCATAAACTCCCATTGCTTCAGTTGCAACGTCGGGTCGCCCGAGCTTGGAGGTGACACTGGCCACTTCGGGGAAGCGAAGAAGGATACGCTCAACCTGCTTACTTCCATCCACAGAGAGAGGCACATTGATGCCCGGGAGTTTCTTGGTCTGGATCACGATCATGCCTTCATCGAGCCGCGGCATGAACTCCGTACCGATAAAGGCCACACTTCC
>JAPKYY010000249.1:0-877 GCA_026394095.1 Acidobacteriota bacterium
TACCTTGACATCATGCGCACCATGCGGGGTAGTATTCTGGATGGGAGATTTCCACAGTTTTTAGCAGAGATGCGCTCCGGCGCAAAACGTGAATCCACGGAATGATCGAAAAAGACTGTAGAATCTTTTAGGAAGACCCCGGAATACCAATCGTGACACTGCCCGCCCTGTTTTTGCAGGCTTCTCCAAACCAGATGCTCGGATTCTTGCCCATCGTGGCAATGTTCGGAATCATGTATTTTCTCGTTCTGCTCCCTGCCCAACGGCAGCGCAAGCAGCTCAAGGAGATGCTCGCCAATCTGAAAAACGGAGATGAGGTAGTAACGAACGGGGGAATCATCGGGACAATTGTTTCGATGAACAGCGAGGATCAGAGCCTCGTGATCCGCGTTAAACCCGACGGCGTCAAGCTGCGGTTTGCGCGGCAAAGTGTTGCCAGCGTACTTTTGCCAGAAGGCGGAGACGCAAAGTAGTCAGCTCACTGGTGCCATCAAAGAATGGCCGGTGGGAATTCAAGCAGGAAGGTTTTCGTAATGGATAGAAGTTTGTGGATCAAGATTGCGTCGATTGTGGGCGTAACCTTGGTGTGTCTCTACGGCATTATCGGGATTCCCAAGAATCAGAAGGAGTTGGTCGACAACTTCAACAGAAACATCAAGCTGGGTCTCGATCTGAAGGGCGGCAGCCAGTTGGTGCTGCAGGTTCAGGTGCAGGACGCATTCAAGGCAGAAGCCGACCAGCTCATCGACCGCATCAAGAACGAATTGAAGACAGCCGCCATCGATTACGGCACTTTCGATCGCAATGAACCCGCCACCATCGAAGATGCCGACAAAATCGAAATCGTCGGTAAGGGAATCGCGATCAACAAGGCTGG
>JAPKYY010000249.1:887-6394 GCA_026394095.1 Acidobacteriota bacterium
CGCCGCCTGATCAACGAGCGCTTCCCCGACTGGAACATCACCAGCACCTCAAGCACCGATTACAAGATGACGTTGAAGACCACGGCCGCGCTGGATTTGCGCAAGAAGACTGTTGCCAGCGCCATCCGCACGATCGAAAGCCGCATCAATGGCCTCGGTCTTGCTGAAGCCAGCGTGCAGCAGCGCGGTGCCGCCGAGACCGTGCCTGAGATCCTGATCCAGATGCCTGGTGTCGACGATCCTGCCCGCATCAAGCAGATCCTTCAGACGGCCGCCCTGCTCGAGCTCTACGAAGTCAACGAAGGCCCCTTCGCCACGCGTGACCAGATGCTCAATCAGTTCAATGGCATTCTGCCTCCCGGCACCAAGGCCCTCCGCGGCATGGGCAGCCAGGAGAGCTGGTTCCTGCTCAAGCGCGCTCCAGTGATCACTGGCCGCGACCTGCGCGACTCGCGCGCAGCCCAGGACACCATGAACAACGGATGGGTCACCACCTTTGTGCTCAGCCAGGACGCCGCTGGCCGCTTCGGTCGTTTCACTGAAGCCAACATCAATAAGCGTCTGGCTATCGTCCTCGACGGCCAGGTACGCAGCGCTCCAACCATCCAGAACAAGATCTCCGACAACGGCCAGATCACCGGAGCCGCAAGCCAGCAGGAAGCCAACGATCTCGCACTCGTCCTTCGCGCAGGCTCACTCCCGGCCAGCGTCATCTACCTCGAAGAGCGCACCGTCGGGCCGTCCCTTGGTGCTGATTCCATCCGTCAGGGCCTTATGAGCGGCATCGTTGGCCTCGTCGCAGTTGTTCTTGTAATGCTTGTTTACTACAAGAAGGCTGGCATCAATGCCACCGTCGCCCTCATCCTCAATGCCCTCATCCTCATCGCCATCCTCGCCTACGTCGGCGCTACGCTGACCCTGCCAGGCATCGCCGGTGTTGTTCTTACGATCGGTATGGCCGTTGACTCCAACGTCCTGATCTTTGAGAGAATCCGCGAAGAACTTCGCGGCGGCAAGGCCGTCCGGGCCGCCATCGACGCAGGCTTCAGCCGTGCCTTCCTCACCATCGTCGACACTCACGTCACCGCCGTTGTATCGAGCGCCTTCCTCTTCATCTTTGGCACCACCAATGTGAAGGGTTTTGCTGTCACTCTGATCATCGGTTTGTTGGCCAATGTCTTCACCGCCGTCTTCGTCTCGAAGGTCATCTTCGATTGGGAAAACAGCGGAAACAAAAAATTAACGACCCTGAGCATCTAGTTCAGTACAAGAAATTCATATTTTTTCCGCTGTTGAGTGATAAATTCTTTCATTCCGGCGGGAACCAGAAAGGAATGGCTGGTGTCCAACACAAATTGCACACCAGCCGGGTTTAGGCAGCATGCAGATTTTTCGCGATACAAATTTCGATTTCATGGGCAACAAGTGGCCGCTCATCGGCCTCTCCCTGTTGCTCACCGCCGCTGGCTTGGTCAGCTTGGTGATTGAGGGTGGTCCTCGGTACGGCATCGACTTCAAGGGCGGCACGCTGCTCTACGTGAAGTTTGCCGAAAAGCCAAGTGAAGAATCCATCCGGGCCGCTCTGGGTAAAAAAATCCCCGGGGAAATCTCTGTAATTTCAGTTCAGGGCACCAACGAACTGATGATCGAAACCGAGATCAAGGACGAGCGTGAACTGCAGTCCACGCGTCAGGCCATTGAAGACACCCTGGCCGCCACTTTTGGCGCTCAGGCAGGCAAGCTCGATTTCACCGGCGCAGCCGCAGCAAGGGTCTACGAGAGGCTCAATTTGCCCCTTCAAAAAGCTGGCGTCTTCATCAGTGACGAAGACTTGCGCAAACTCGTAACCGAAATCCTCAGCTACCGCGACAAGCAAAAGGGCGGCATACTATCAAGCTTCGACGAACTCAGCGCGGTTCCCGGCATGACCCCGCAAATCCTCACGGTTATCAAGCAGGAAGGCTACATCGGCAAGTACCTCGTTCGCAATACCGAAGTGGTTGGCCCCAAGGTCGGCAATGAATTGCGCACACAAGCTTTGCTCGCAACCCTTTACGCGCTGGCCGGAATGTTGATATATGTAGGCCTTCGTTTTGAATTTGTGTATGGTTTTGCAGCCGTGATCGCTGTTTTTCACGACACGATCATCACTATAGGACTTTTTTCTTTGTTCCATAAAGAGATTTCCTTGACTGTGATTGCCGCACTCCTTACATTAGTTGGTTACTCCATGAACGACACGATTGTGGTCTTTGACCGGATTCGTGAAAACCTGCAGAGAGGCCGCAAGGGCGACATGACCGAAATTGTGAATCGCAGCATCAACGAAACGCTGAGCCGAACAATTATGACGTCAGGCCTTACCTTTCTCACCGCGGTTGCGTTATGGTTGTTTGGCGGTCAGGTGTTGAACGGTTTTGCCTTTGCCCTGGTTGTCGGAATTTTAGTTGGAACGTATTCATCGATTTTTGTGGCAAGCCCGATTTTGGTGTTCTGGCAGGACTTCATGAAGAAGCGCGGAGAAAACCAAAAGACCGGTGGGGCACCACCTGTAGTGGCGGGTTCTAAAAAGCTCGCAGCGAAATAAGATTTACCGCTTTCGGAACTGCGGCCTTTACCGTGGTGTCTAGAGTTTAGGGAAAGGATTTAGGGATGTTCGAACAAAGCCTTATTGTTGAAGAGAGTCAGACGAGGAAAGCGAGTTCCATTGTGGTCTCGTTCATCGTCCAGATCACGCTCATGACGGTGCTCGTGATTCTGCCTATGATTTACTACGAGCAGATCAGCGCGGCAGCGTTGGGAAGCAGCCTTGTTGCTCCCCCTCCCCCTCCTCCTCCCCCTCCTCCTCCTGCCCCGGTGCAGCAGGTCCAGAAGGTCAAAGTGGTTCCGAAGCAGTTCAATGCTAATGTCCTCATGGCCCCCAAGACCATTCCGAAAGATATTGCCATGATCAAGGAAGAAGAACTCCCGATGGCCACTGGCGTTTCCGGCGGTGTCCCCGGTGGAGTCCCCGGCGGCGTCCCTGGTGGTGTTATGGGCGGCCTGCTCAACTCCATCCCTGGCCCACCTCCTCCTCCGGCCAAGAAGGAAGATCCTCCGAAGCCGAAGCCCCCGGCAGCCCCAATCCGCGTTGGTGGCAACGTGCAGAGCGCAAAGCTGGTTCGTCAGCCCAAGCCCATGTATCCGCCCCTCGCCCGTCAGGCCCGAATTTCAGGTGTCGTCAAATTTAATGCGGTCATCGCAAAAGACGGCACAATCCAGAACCTAACCATGATCTCCGGTCACCCTCTGCTCGTGCAGGCGGCAACCGAAGCGGTCAGGCAGTGGGTCTATCAACCCACGCTTCTCAACGGCGAACCCGTTGAGGTGATTACGACTATCGACGTGAACTTCACGTTAAGTCAGTAATCAAAGTCTGTCGGCGCAAGTCCAATTAGATAGTAGTTCCCAAAAACCAAAACAACTCGCAGGAGATTTTTGCATGCTTTTCAATATGCAGTATACGGGCTTCCTTTTGCTACAGGAAGTCGGATTTGATGTCCTCACCATGTGGGACCAGATGGGATTCCTGGCCAGGGCCGTCGTGATCATCCTCTTCATCATGTCGGCTTGGTCGATCGGTGTCATGATTGACCGCTTGATCGCCTTCAATGCCGCCAAAACCCAGAGCCGTCAGTTTGCCCCGGCAGTCGCCGGTGCCTTGCGCGAAGGAAAGCTTGATGAAGCCATCAAGATCGCCGATCGCTATAAGAAGTCTCACCTGGCCAAGGTAGTTGTCGCTGGCCTCCAGGAATTCAAGGCTCACCAGATGAGCAACGAAATCTCTGGCGAAACCATCGAAGCCTCCAAGCGCGCTCTTGAGCGTGCAGAAGCCATCGTTGGTGCCGAGCTCAAGCGCGGTGTTTCCAGCCTTGCAACCATCGGTTCGGTCGGCCCCTTCGTCGGTCTCTTCGGAACCGTCGTCGGTATCGTTAACGCCTTCAAGGGTATCGCGAGCGAAAAGGCTGCCGGTCTCGGCGCCGTTGCCGGTGGTATCTCGGAAGCACTCGTTACAACCGCTCTTGGCTTGTTCGTCGCTATCCCCGCAGTTATGATGTTCAACTACTTCACCAACAAGGTGGAGAGCTTTGGCATCGAAATGAACAACTCGAGCTCCGAATTGCTCGACTACTTCATCAAGCGTTCGCAGGCTGCCCGCCGCGCATAGACCCTCGGGTCATTGAAATAAGACGAATCTTAGCGAGTTTGTATTCTTCTCCAGGTTGAGGCCTTAACCCCTCAACCTGGGGAGAATGGGAATCCGCTGAAGTTAAGGGACTACCGACATGTCACAAAGAAAAAAGGCACCGCCTCCAGTTTCGGATATTAACGTTACCCCGATGGTGGACGTCATGCTCGTCATGCTCATCATCTTCATGGTCATCACGCCCATGCTTCAAAAGGGTGTGAGTGTTGAAAAGGTCAAGACCAAGAATCCGATCGCGATGAAGGATGCCGACAAAGAAGACGCAATCCTTGTCAGTGTCACCAGAGCCGGAGATACTTACCTTGGTACAACCCGTATGGCACCAGATCAGATGCCAACCAAGATCAAGGATATGTTGACCAACAAGCCGGAAAAGGTTGTCTACATTAGCGCAGACCGGCGCGCCAAGTACGAACGGGTTGTTACCGTTGTCGACGAAATCCGAAATGCAGGCGTTGAGCAGTTAGGCCTGATTACAGAAGAAATTCAAGGCGCTCAGCCCGCAGCTGAAGCCAAGTAATAAGTACGAAAGAAAAAAGGGAGACGCACAGATATGTCAATGTCCACTGGTGGCAAAGGCGGGCCTAGCAGCGATATCAACATGACTCCAATGATCGACGTTTTGCTTGTCTTGATCATTATTTTCATGGTGATTACACCGCTGACTCCGAAGGGGTTGGAAGCCCGCGTGCCACAGCCTCCACCTCCAAATCAGCCACCACCTCCTCCTGAGAATGACCGCACCGTGGTCGTAATCATCGAGAAAGACAAATCCATGAAGATCAACTCCGAGTCGGTCCTCTTTGAGAATTTGCCAAAGCGTCTCGAGGATATCTTCAAGACTCGTGCTGAGCGTGTCTGCTTTGTTAAGGGTGACCCAGACCTCGAGTTTCAGGATGTCGCCAAAGTGATTGACGTCGCAAAAGGCGTCGGCATCGACCAGGTTGGTTTGATGACCAAGAAGGTGGAAGCCGGCGAATAGCCGGGTGTCAGGAGGATAGCGACAATCATGTTCAATCTGCTTAAGCCCCATGTTCGCGTAATTTCGACGGCCCTGGTGACCCTTGGTCTGCTCGTCTTCGCGAGTGGTTGTGAAAAATTGAAGGCCCGCGACGCTCTGAATAAGGGTGTTGCTGCATACAAGGCCACGAAGTACGAAGAGGCCGCTCGCAAGTTCAAAGAGGCAATCGATGCCGACCCGACATTCGAGGTTGCTCGTCTTTATCTCGCCACCTCATACATGAGCCAATGGATTCCTGGT
>JAPKYY010000881.1 GCA_026394095.1 Acidobacteriota bacterium
CGAAATGAGTAGCGAATGGAATCCCAGAGCATAGAAGAAAATCTTAGCGCTTTGGGACCAAACGGCTAAGCAAGGGTTGGCAGATTTGCCCGAGCGTAATCACTGCACTGCTGGTTCAGTTTGTCTTCGAGCGCAAGAGCCTGCTCTGGTGAGAGCCCGGAGGTGCGCGGCAAGGGCTTCTTTGGCGGATGGTTGCGGACGTAGGCAATCAGCTTTGCGAGATCGCGCGGCGGGACGGGACTTTTCTCGTCGTAGACCTTCCAGTATTGGTCAGTGAAAATCGGAACCTTCAAGGGATCGCGGGTGAGCATTTCTAGTTGAAAGAGCATCTTCGGATCCTTCTTCTGGAAGCGGTGGACAATCGACTTGAGGTCGAAGTTTCCTTCGCCGAAAGGCACTTCAGACAGGAGGATGCCGTCCTCGTAGAAATCGACCCCGATGTCTTTGAAGCTGACGAAGATCGTATAGGGCTCAAGGGTATCCATCGTCTGCTCAGGGGTCTCGATCAGCGAGACGCTGTTTACCAGGTCGAGACAAATTCCAACGTACTCGCTCTGTGTGGAACGAACCCACTCCACCATTTCGTCCGAGCGCCAACCCTTGTGATTCTCGATGGCGAGCTTCATCTTGTACTTGCGCAAGATGGGCTCAGCCCGGCGTACAGCATCGCGGCAAGTCTTATCGAAGGCATGGAACTCGGCGACGTTTTTGAACTGCTCGTAGCGGCGGCCAGAGAAGGGGTCATGCACGCAAACGACGCGGCCATCCATCTCAGAGGCAGCCTTAACTGCAATCTCGTACTTCGGCAAATCCGCATCGGTGCGAGGAGTGCGAACCAGGATCGTGGCGCGCATGTCGTACTTGTTCAACTGCGAGGCGATCTTCTTGATGTTGGCCGGGTCGAGATCGGGAGTGAAATTTGTGTGTGCCGCACCCAGGCCCATGTTGTGGCAGTACTCGATGATGTCCCAGTCCTTACCCATCGCTTTGATGCGGGCGGTGAGGCCCGGGCCAGCGGAGCCCATGTTCTTAAGAACTTTAGCGGGAGCTGCGGCAGAGGCAAGTCCTGCCGCAGCGATACCTGTGAGTGCATTTCGTCGGGTCATTTGTCTTGCGACGATTGTATATCGACCGCTACTGGATAGCCAGGGTTGCCTCCTGTTGGTAGGGAGTGGTAATCACCTGAAGCTGTCCCGCAGGCAGGCCTGCCGGGATACGGACGTTGATCTGCTGGATGCCAGGTGCCATGCCCGGGGCTTGTCCGCTGTAGAGGATTTGAGCTGGCTGCCGGTTGATCGTAATCGCTGGCGGTGCGATGCCAGTGCCAAAGAGAACCGCAATTGAGCCCGCCGCTGCCGGGTTGGCAATTGAATTCACCGTTCCGTTCTGATTGAGTGCAGCCAGTTGGCCGTATCCAGTACCGCTTATCGTAAACAGCGCCGGCTCGGCTGGCCGTACATCGATCGTCACAGCATTTGAAGTGAGACCGTTGTTAAAGACTTCAACGCGTGTGGGCCCTGAAGCACTGCGTGGGATTGCAACATGCAATTCGCCGTTGCCAGACCAGAGCGTATCAACCGTAGCACCGTTGACGCGTACCTGACCGCCGCCAAGATTGAGCCCGAATACCTTTACGATCGATTCATTCGCAACAGGCCCGGGCCGCAAGCTGGCTGCATTCACCACACCGGCGCCGGCAATGCGGGGCGCTGTTGCTGGGAAATAGGAGGGCGTTTGATCCACTGTGGGCCAGCGGGGAATCGTGAGCACTGCTTCGGTTAAGGATTTCTGCAACTCGGTGAAGAAGGCAATGAGGTCTTCATCATCGGGCAGGTGGTTGGCCGCAATCGCGAAGCTAACGCCGTTGATGCCACGAAAAACCCAGGCAGCGGTGCCTGGAAGAGCACCATCATGATCCCAGCGCTCCCCGGTTGACGTGCGTGAGATCGCCCAACCAATCCCCTGCCAAGCCGTCGCATTCGCAGCGACAAACGAAGACTTCTGATTGATCAGGGCACTTGTTTCCGGCTTCAGCAAAGAAACACCAGAGCCAGAATCGAAAGCGGTGAGAAAGCGCACCAGATCGGGAGTGCTCGCCAGCCAACCGCCGCCACTCTCAAAGATTCGAATGTTGAAGGTGCCATAGGGTTGTGGCACCTGCGCCGGGAGATTCGGAAAGATAGGCGCGTCGACGCGGTCTTTGTCCCAATAGCGCACTTCGCCCGGACGCCTTTCACTGAGCAGACTGCCAGCGACGAACATGCGGCTGATCCCAAGCGGGGCGAGGATCTTCTCGCGCATGTAGCTCTCGTAGGGCTGGCCCGTGGCCTTTTCGATGACATCGGTAAGGAACATGTAGCCGATATTGGAGTAGGCGTAATTGGTGCCTGGGGCAAAGGCCAAAGGAAGGTTGGCAAGTACGAATTCAAGGATGTCGCCGCGCGAAGGCGGAAGGTTTGCACCAAGGGCATCGAGGGTGGCGCGGTCTGGAAAGGAGGGGTCGAGGTTCCAGGTAAAGATGTCCATACCCGCGCTATGTTGCAGCAGATGGCGCACAGTGATGTCGTTATACCGAGGGTCGCCAGTGGCTTTACGTCCAATAAACGGAAGCAATTTGGTATCGAGCGAGACCTTGCCTTCTTCTACGAGCTTCAGAACAGCCATTGCTGTTATTGGCTTTGAAACGCTGGCAATGCGAAAGAGCGAATCCGGCTGCACCGGTTCGCCGCTCACAAGGTCGGCCACGCCGAATCCCCGGGCGTAAACCAATTTGCCATCTTTGGCGATAGCGACGGAAGCGCCAGGGACTTTGTAGTTCTGGAGAGCCGCGAGGGTGGCGCGATCAAAGGCGGCAAGTTCGGGAACTGCAGTGCCGGTCTGAGCCGTGGCCGCAATCGTGGCGGTGAGCAATAGAAGGATGCGAGTGATCATGAATCCAGCCTGAGCTTAAGGGACGAATCTCACATCGCCGGGAAGTTGGAAATCGATCTC
>JAPKYY010000673.1 GCA_026394095.1 Acidobacteriota bacterium
GTAACCGAATGGAAGCTGAATACCGGTTTGACTGTTGCCGTGATGAGTAGCAAGGAATGACACGCAGAGATCTAATTCGCAGCAGTGTTTTTGGAATTGCGCCCGCCTTTGTGCGGGCGCAAACCATGCAGGAGAAGGGCCGCAAGCTCATAGCTGAAGCGCAGGCCGCCCTCGGTGGCGAGAAGTTTATGGGCATGCGAGACCGCATTGAAGAAGGCCGCGCCTATAGCTATTATCGAGAGCGGTTGAGTGGCCTGGACGTGGCGCGCTTCGAGACGATGTACGCCGATGCCGCTACCGGGATCAAGCAACGCGACAAGCAGGTTTTCGGCAAGAAGCAGGACTATTACGTAATCTTTGGTGGCGATGGCAAGGCATGGGATGTTTCCTACCGTGGGGCTAAGCCCATGGAAGAAGAAATGATCAAGAATTGGGAAGAAGGCGTGCTTCGCAATGCGATGTATATCCTGCGATGCCGCGCCAATGAGAAGGATATGATTTTTGAGCGCCGTGGCCAGGAGGTTTTTGAAAATCAGCCTGTCGAAATTGTCGATGTCACCGACAGCGAAAATCGTGAAATAGCCATCTATCTTCACGCCTCAACCAAATTGCCTGTTCGTGGTTATTACAAGCGCCAGAATACCAAGGATAAAGGCTGGGATGAGCAGGATACCCGGTATGCCAAGTACCGCCTGACGCAAGGCGTGATGTGGCCCTGGGCGATCACTCGCAGCCGCAACGGCGAGCGCAACCTGGAACTGTATTCAAACGAAGTAACGATCAACTCCGGCCTGCCTGCCAGCAATTTTGAAGTAGGTGCCGGAGCGAAAATGGTACCGACTAAAAAAGCGTCTGACAAGGTGAAGTAACGGTTAGACCATCACGAATCTTTCAGTGTGAATCTGCCTGCCTGGAATCCCGAGTTTCGGCAGGATTCCTTCAATCGAATCCATCATCGGCCCCGGGCCGCAAATGAAATACTGGAAGCGTTTATGTTGTGCGGGCAAGTATTTTTCAAGTACAGCCTGAGTGATGTAGCCCCTTTCGCCTTGCCACGCTTCTGGTGGCTTTTCCAGCGCATAGATGACATGCAGATTCATTCGGGTTTGTAGATCTATGAGCCGGTCTTTAAATCGAAGACTCTCAGCAGAGGCGCTTCCGTAGAAGAGGTAAACCGGCCGCAGGTCGCCGCGTGCGGCGAAGGTTTCGCACATCGAGAGCAATGGGGTGATTCCTACTCCGCCCCCAATCAAAACATAACCCGGGCCTTGCTCCCTGTCTGGAGTAAAAACTCCATAGGGGCCATCCACCCAAATCCTGGTTCCAGGCTGGAGGGCGGGTACGACTTTGCCAGACCAGTCGCCCAGGTTTTTGATGGTGAACTCGATAGGCTCACCTAATTCATCTGAAGCCGCAGATGACATCGATATCGGGTGGCGGTCTTTGTGGAAAGGCGAAGTGCCTGTGTTGAGCCAAGCGAACTGACCGGGCTCAAACCGAAAGCCAGGATGGTTGTGGGGTTGCAGCTTTAGTGTTTGTGTGTCGGTAGATACCTTGAGATTTTCCACTACAGTCCAGGGCCTTGACCAAAGCCGTAGCGGCCTAATCACCTGGAAGTAGACTGAGATTCCAAATATCAAAAGAGCGCAGCCACCGATCACGATCTGCATGGGGCGCTGGGCAGAAAATGCTCCCACCATCAGAAGATGCGCGAGTGCCGACACAACGACGATCTTTGCAAGCAGGTCGTGAGTCCACTGCCACCATTCATAGGGAATTCGCAACTGTTGACGGGCTACCGAAGCTATGATGAGCAAAAGCAGGGCAAAAGCTGATAGCAGCCCCCAACGCATCGCCCAGGTTGTGTCAGGGCCAAAGGGGTTCAGCCATTCCAACGGGTAGCCGTTATAAACCAACGCAACCGCGTGGGAGATTACAAGAATGGTGGCAACCAGTCCCATCTGACGGTGAAAGCGGATGAGGGCATCCATGCCGAAGGCACTGGCGACAGACTGAATTTTTGATATCAGTGAGAACTCAAGGCCCAGAATGGTGAAGGACAGGAAGCCGAAAGCTACGCCCATTTTCATCAATAAGGAAATGTCCGCAAATTCGCCCGGCCAGATTGTTGCCACTCCCAGTGGCAAGGTGATCAGGATCAGGTAGAGCGAAAGCCAGAGCAAGCCTCGTACCGACATAGTCTCTGCTTAAAGTATGACGCCTGCAAAACTTTCTGGCGCAATATTTGAAGCGCAATAGACCGGCATGGGGCGGGGAAGCGAAGCCAGACGGGTTAACTCTTCAGCAGAATCCGGGGCGACCGAGCAGCTTGCAACAAGCCCCTGGGCCTCTTCAAAAGTGAGCGAGCTTCGGTCGCCGGTGTAGCGCAGCTCGGCTGCCGTATGAAGGCAAAGAGGTACGGAGACAAGGTCGTGGATTTGTCGTAACAATCCATACTGTACGCTGCGCCGCCAAAGCAGCATCGTGTCAACGGTGGGATGTTTTGGCGACGGGGTTTCGATCGCTTCTCGCGCTACATGTTCTAGGATCGATCCCGCCGCGCCATAGCCATACTGACAAGCGGCGCAGAAGCAGATGCTGCGGTAGAAATTAGCATCGGCATGTTCTGCTGCTTGTGCTTGAAACGATCGAAAGCCGAGGCCCATCAACTGCAGGCCCGCCCATGGAAATTGTGCGGCAACGCGTTCGCAAAGCTGGAGGCAGCGATCCTGCGCTAAAGGTTGCGATGGGCATTCGGCATCTTCGACAAGTTGCCCCAGGGTGTTGGTTGGAGAGGTGTCGGTAAGGCCGGGACGCTCCAGCAATCGAATCCGCGCATACACGGGCAGACTGTGCTTTGCGGCAACCTCAAGCAGAATGGCGAGGTTTGGGGCTGACGCCTCCACATGCATGGCATTGAAGCCTTCAGCCTGCAGTGAGTCGATCTGCTGTGGATCTGTGACTGTAAGGGAACGCAACATACTACGATGCACCAAAAGCAAACGGGGACAGTCGAAACTGTCCCCGTGAGAGTAAAACCAAAGTTGGCATTAACGGCCTTCAGATGAAGGAGGAACCAGCCCGTTCATGCGGAGCAGGGTGACGATGTTGCCGTAATGCTCCCAGGTGTGGCTGAGGTTCAGCAACATCGGCTGTGCGGCCGGTACTTCACGGGTACCCATCTTGATCATGGAGGCGAGGCTCTTGTCGGTGGTCATGCCCCAGGCCTTGGTGCATTCAGCGACGGCTGCGGCCCAGGCTTTGGCGAGCACTTCCTTGGAAGTTTCCTTGCGGATGCTGGCGGGCTTGGTGCCACCGGTGACGGCGGTGCAGAAGTTCTGGTTGGCGTCGGTCAAGTGGCCGACGAATTCAGAAAACGGCATGGTGCCGTCTACGGACTTGAAGCTGAACTTGTCAGCGGGCATCTTATCGATGGCCTTGGTGATGTTGGTTGAGACGGCCTTGTAGTAGTTGGCACTGACTGCAGCGATCGGATTTTCCTTCATGTCCTGAGCGAACATAGACAGGCTCAGGGCGCAGACGGAGAGAATGAGTTTCTTCATGGATTAATAACCTCGTGCCGATTATAGCCGCAAACCATAGAACTTCGCAGCCGTTGCGCCCAGGATTTTTGCCCGCTCATCGGCTACTTGTGGCCCAAGAGCCTGTGTAAATGCGGAAAGTACTTCTTTCCAGGTGCCTGCCAGCGTGCATACAGGCCAGTCAGACCCAAACATCAGGCGGTCGAAACCGAAGAGTTTTAGCACGTGCTGTACATAGGGAGTGAGCTGTTCAGACTTCCAGTTCTTATGATCTGCTTCCGTGATCATCCCTGACACTTTGCAATAGAGTTTGGGGTGTTTGGCAATGCGCTCCATGTCCTGGGCCCAGCCATCGAAAGTGCCTTCCTTGATGTAAGGCTTCGCGATGTGGTCTACCACCATCGAGAGGTTGGGAAGCTTTTCAATCAGTGCTGGAATGTAAGGCAGGTGGGGCGGGCGCAAGAGCAAATCGTAAGGAATCTTGCGGTTCTCCAACTCTTTCAACCCCCGGATCACCTCTGGCTGCATAATCCATCGCACGTCCGGTTCGTCGTGGACGATGTGCCGTACACCAACAAACTTCGGGTGCTTCTGGAGTTGGTCCAGGACAGCGCCGAGCTTCGGGTCTTTCAGGTCTGCCCAGGCGACAACGCCGAGGATGGACTTGTGCTGCGAGGCAAGGTTCAGCAGCCAGGTGGCTTCTTCGGGCACCTGTGCGGCCTGGACAACAACGGTACCATCGAAGGTGTTCTGGGTGAGCGTCGGTTCCAGGTCTGCGGGCAGAAAGTTTCTTCGCAACGGGCTGGGTCCGGGCGGCATCCAGGAATATGTCAGGAGATCTGGATTCCAATAATGTTGATGAGAGTCAATGCGCATCTTACGGAAGCGATTCTATCAAGACGGCGAGCATTGCTTGCGCCTATCTTGTTGTTTGGCTGCAAACAGGAAGTGACACACCAGCGTGTCGACGCAGGATTGGCACCCTTGATTCCGCCCGATACGACTACTTTGATCGGTGCCAGAATCGATAATCTTCGCAAGACGCCAGCCTGGGACAAACTCTTTCCGGCCAACGGCCCGATTGCTCTTGAAACACTTAAGAAACAAACTGGCCTGGATCTGCGCACCGCTATGCACGAAGTCGTGTATTGCCTTGGAGGCAAGCACCGGGTGGCTTTAATCCGAGGCAAATTTGTTGATGGTGGCATCACTAATGCCGGTTTGGAACCGGATCTTAAGATTGAAGGGGCGCAAAAGTTTCCCTATAAGGGCTTCATGTTTAT
>JAPKYY010000657.1 GCA_026394095.1 Acidobacteriota bacterium
GATCGTTGAAGGATATCAGGGAATCATGCCCAGCTATCAAGGGCAGATTCGGGAACGGCAACTTGTTGCGCTGATCGCGTACATCAAGTCGCTCAAGTAAGAAAGAAGTAAGGGAGAATTCAGAGGTAACGAATATGGCAGACGTAATTGCTTCCCCCGCCGTTCATACGGCCGACCACGGACATCATGCCGACTACCTGTCGGATCCGGCACACAAAGGAATCTGGTCGTGGATGTCCACGGTCGATCACAAACGCCTCGGAGTCATGTATCTCTGGGCAGTTTTAGCAGCATTTTTTGTTGGCGGAATCTTCGCCCTGCTGGTGCGACTGGAATTGATGCACCCCGGCGAAGACTTCATGACCGCTGAACAGTACAATCAGGCGTTTACCCTTCACGGGGCGATCATGGTCTTTCTTTTCATCATTCCGTCAATCCCCGCCGCATTGGGCAATTTTGTAATGCCACTGATGTTAGGGGCAAAGGACGTGGCCTTCCCGAGGCTCAACCTCGCCAGCTTCTGGGTTTATGTCCTGGGCGCAGTAATGGCAGTAACCTCAATTTGGGCTTCAGTTCCATCTTTACCGGCATTAACTTCATCGCCACTGTTCACAAACTGAGAGCTCCCGGCATGGGCTGGTTCCAACTTCCTCTCTTTGTTTGGGGCATCTACGCAACAGCCATCATTCAGGTGCTTGCAACGCCGGTGCTTGGTATCACGATGGTGCTGCTTATCATGGAGCGCGCATTCAACATCGGAATTTTTGATGCCCAGATCGGTGGAGACCCGGTTCTCTTCCAGCACTTCTTCTGGTTCTATTCCCACCCTGCTGTGTACATCATGATTCTGCCCGGCATGGCGATCATCTCGGAGATCATCCCGACCTTCAGCCGCCGCACGATCTTCGGTTATCGCCTGATCGCACTCAGCTCAGTGGCTATCGCTTTGATCGGCTTCCTCGTTTGGGGACATCACATGTTCACCTCTGGTGAGAGCGCCCTGGCTGCTTCCATCTTCAGCTTCCTTACTTTCCTCGTTGCCATTCCTTCAGGCATCAAAGTATTCAACTGGATGGCAACGATGTACAAGTCTTCGATCTCACTGGAAACTCCAATGCTTTATGCAGTGAGCTTCCTGCTGCTCTTCGGTATCGGCGGCTTGACCGGCATCTTCCTCGGAGCCCTCAGCGTTGACATCCATCTCCACGACACCTACTTTGTAGTTGCCCACTTCCACTACGTCATGATGGGCGGCACCGTTATCGCATTCCTCGGTGGTGTCCACTACTGGTGGTCCAAGATGTTTGGCCGCATGTACAACGAGACGGTTGGGCGTATTGCCTGCTGTATCGTCAATTCCAGCCTTTACATCAGTTCTCTACTTTCGGGAGCTGGGTACTGGGCGCTGGGCTGCTGATTGCCGCAGTTAATCTTTTGAGTTCACTGCGCGGTCCGAAGAACGCTCCAGCAAATCCGTGGGGAGGGACTACACTCGAGTGGCAGACACAAACCCCACCCATCACGCACAACTTTGTTGGCCAGCCATCTATTGAACACAACCCTTACGACTACCGCCACTTCAAAATTCCGACGGATGCGGTTTAAGGGAAAGCGAGAGATTACCAAATGAGTCAAGCGCACGAAGCGAGTCTGACAAATCACGACGATCATGCCCATGGGCATCACCCTTTCCACCAGCACCACTTTGCCACGATGGAGCAGCAGTTTGATGCTTCCAAAATCGGCATGTGGCTCTTTCTGGCGACGGAAATTCTGCTCTTCGGAGGCCTCTTTGTAGGCTTCGGAATTATGCAGGCCCGGCATACAGAGGCCTTTATTGCCGGTCACCATCACCTGGACTGGCAGATGGGAGCACTCAATACCTGCTTCCTGCTGATCAGCTCTTTCACCATGGTGATGGCTGTCTGGGCGGCCAGCAACAATAAGAATGGAAACAAGCAGAAGGTCCTGATCACGAATCTGCTGCTCACGCTCGGCTTTGCTGGCGGATTCATGGTGGTGAAGTACTTCGAGTACAGCCACAAGTTTCATGATGGCCTACTGCCTGGCAAGTTCTTCCACTACACCGGCCCGGATCTGGTGCCAAACATGTTCGTCTTCTTCAGCTTCTATTTCATGATGACGGGCCTGCACGGCTTCCACGTTTTGGGCGGAATGGGCGCGATCACATATCTGATCATTCGTTCCATCAAGGGCGATTACACCAGCGAGTATTTCACACCGGTCGATTTGATCGGGCTCTACTGGCACTTGGTCGATTTGATCTGGATCTACCTTTTCCCGCTGTTGTACCTGATTAGCTAACTGGAGATTTGAAAGTACGTATGAGCACTCATAGCGAAACCATCGGCCACGGCCACGGCGAAGAAACACACGAGCATGGCTGGAAGGGCTATCTTTACATCCTCCTGATCCTGCTCGTCCTGACGATCATCACAGTCACTGCATCTCGCATCGACTTTGGCTCATCCACAGCCAACGTAGTCATTGCAATGACGATTGCAACCATCAAGGCAACACTGGTAGCTCTATTCTTCATGCACCTCAAGGACGACAAGCCCATAAACGGTTTGATTTTCGTCAGCACACTTCTCTTCCTTGCGGTCTTTTTGGGCTTCTGCCTGGTAGACGCCGACACAAGATTTGACACACGCCCTGCGACCTATAAAGGGCCGGTAGACCAGATGGCATTACCGACTCTTGATGTTGATAAGCCTGTTGCAGCTCCGCCTGCGGCAGCTCCTGCAGCAGCCACCCATGGCGGCGAGCATGGCGCAGCTAAGCATTAATTGGCTTTGATTAGAAGACAAGAGCCGCCTGGCTGCAATTGCAGTCCGGGCGGTTCTTGTTTTGGATATATGATCAAATCTTGAGGATCGTCCCCTGAGCAAACTCATTACTGTCTGGATTGCAGCTAGCTCTCTGCTTGTTGCGCAGGAACGTCCACTGAATCTCGAATACCGGGTAGAGTGGAGGCTCATTGATGCCGGGAAAGCATTCCTGAAATGGAATCCGGCTCAAGGCCGAGGTGGCCAAGCCAACATTCATATTGAAAGCGCGGGCCTGGTAAACAAGCTGTTCCCGGTTAAAGACGACTACTCAACCAACCTCGACGAACGAGGCTGCACCCTGTCGACGCTCATGCTGGCCGAAGAAGGATCGCGCAAGCGCGAAACTCAAGTAACCTACGACCGGACACGCAAGAAGGTGGAGTATCAGGAAAAAGACCTGGTTCTGAATCAAACGGTCCGAAAAGAGCTGGAAATTCCCGGGTGTACCTTTGATGTGATTGGTGCGCTCGTTGAATTGAGGCGACTGAAGATGGAACCGGGCACTGTACTGAATGTTCCTGTGAGCGACGGCAAGAAATTCGTAAATGCCCGAGTAGAAATCCAAGCCAGAGAAAAAGTGAAGACGCCTGCCGGCGAATTCAATACGGTACGCTGCGAGGCATTTCTGTTTGATGGAGTATTGTTCGCGCGCAAGGCAAGATTGCACGTCTGGTTCACAGATGACCCGGCGAGAGTTCCCGTCCAGATTCGAATCGCAATGCGATTCTACATTGGCACCGTCAATCTTCAATTGCAGAACACGCCGTAGCAGAAGCTAAGGCTGAACTGCACCACTCAACCAACGGGTGACACTTTGCCGATTCGCCGGATCCAGCCAGATTGCTTCCAAATTGAGACTTCCATTCGGGAAGAGAGGCGTCCAGACTCCGTACCAAGTACCGTCTTTGGAGGGCAGCAAAGGCACAGGAGCCTCATCTGGAATGAGTACGCTCAATGCAGCCCCGCTTAGTATTTCGCCACAGGGGTTTCGAACTGCAACACGGATCGTTTGAGACTCCCCGGCCGTGGACTGGAAAGCTGCGCCAGGACTGAGGAAGCTCAATACGGGCGCACTCGATGGGCAAGTTCCTGCGGTTGGATTTAGGGCGAAGTCCGCTTCAACGATACGCAGATCCGTATGGTTGAGACTCAAGAGCACTGAATGCCGCGACCACGACCCGAGTGCCGATTCTGCGGCAGACAACTCAATTTTGATTTCGCCATCTGCGGGGATGATTCCCTCGGGATTGGCAATGCGCAAGTGGGCTGAGCTGGAACGGGCAGAATAAGTTACCGCGTTCTTTGATGGATTTCGAAGACGGAGAGATCGGGAGAGGTTCTTACGGCTAAAGATGAGCGAGTATTCTGAAAGCTCCACGGGCGGAACGAGTTCGCCAACCCAGAGCTCGACCGGCAATCGTAGAACGATCTTGCCAGAGGAATCATAGACTTCGACAAGCGCCGTGTTGAGACCAGCATTCAACCCGTTCGGTCGAGCGGAAAATCGAATTACGTGATTCGGACTCAGGCTCCCGGTGGGGTTCTCAATGACAACCCAGGGTTGGTCGGCAACGGCAGCAATGGCCCTAGTCACGGGAGAAGTCGAGCGAAAGTTCACAGACTGGGAAGAAGAAGTTGCAGCGTTAAGCGAGGCGCTGAGTTCGATTGTGGAGACAGAAGCTTCAATGACATCAACAGGCGCGCTTGGTACAACCATTCTTTGCTCTTCGCCGGTTGCGAGGTTTCTGATCGCAAGACTCGATTCCCTTTGCATGTTGGAAGCATTCGAGCGTCGATCCAGCCACAGCAGGAATGATTCCGGAGCCAGAATGTCGCCTTTGTTTTCGCTCAGGTTGAACTGTTGAACACCTATGGTGTCCAGGCTGACGCTAAAGGGCAGGCGTGGGGCAATAGCCTGCATCAGAACACCCCAACTTCCACCCGGGCCCGGAAAGAGTTCCACCGACAGACCAGAAGCCGGCGAATCCACACGCTCTGCACTTACGGGGACGCGGATTTCAGAACCGGACCTTAGAATGATTTCAGCGCCTGAAATCCCGGGAGGCAGCAGAAGCGGCTCAACCCAGACTTCGATAAAGCCGGGAGTCTGCGAGGTAATACTTGAGAGCTTCAGCCATGGAGCCGTCGATTCCAGTTGAACAGGAGTCCCCGTTGGAGAGGATTGAAACTTGATCGTTTGGCGGACTGCAGTGGAAGAATTTGCAACCACGCTAAAATCCAGGCTGGATGGAAAAACCTCAACGCCGCTTGAAACAGTTAACACCCATTTCCGGGTTAGAGACAAGCCAGAAGCATCCGTCGCGGTGAAAGAAATGGGATAGGAACCTGGCCTGGTTGGAGTTCCAGTTAGGGAGAGACTGGAGAGCGTCAAACCAGGGGGCAATTCCCCTTCTCCCAATTTCACCTGATAGGGAGGAACTCCGCCCTGGACTTCAAGTGTTCCGGTGAAGGGTCTGCCCAAGGACAACATAGAACCGAGAGATTCCAGGCGCAACAAAAAAGACTCGACCACCCGCAGAAGATAGAGGCGGCGGGATATGGCTCCATTGGCGTCTGTCGCTTCAATTGTGAAACCAAAGTCGCCGACGCGTTGGGGAGTGCCCGATATCTCGCCCGTGCTGGCATTCATTTGCATTCCAACCGGTGGGGCACCACTGATAACCAAAAAACGGAAGGGTGCAGAACCACCCTTGCGCTGAGGAGCCCATTGGGCGGTGCTGCCCCTGGCAATGGAGCCGTTACTTGCAGATTCCAATAGCTCGAATGGCGGATTCACAACCAGAGTGAAGGCCTGGACCGCACTCGAGCCATTTTGATCCCGCACATTCATTTCGAATTCGTATTTGCCGGGTTGAGTAGGAGTGCCGATGAGTTCCCGATCGACCAGAGCTAAACCGGGGGGCAAGCTGGAAGCACCAGTGCCCACTTGCCATTCCACAATGGGCAAGCTTGAGGCGACCTGAAAATCCGTTCGATAGGGAGTAGCTGCCGTGGCTTCGGGCAAACGTCCATCGCCCTGAAATTGAGGACCATTGCCAACCACCAGCAGATAGGGCCGAAGAACAGAAGCCCCAGCTGCATCACTCAATCTAAGCGTGAGAGGGTAGGTTCCAATTCCGTTGAAGCCCCCCTTCAACCGGCCTGTATTGGGGTTTAGGATCAATCCACCGGGTAGCTGCCCAACGGCAATGCTCCAGGTGTAAGGCAAAGTCCCGCCGCTGCCGACCAGCAAGAGGTCCATGCTGCCATTGCGGGAAAAAGGCCCACCCAGCCCCGGATTGAGAATTGCAAGTGCCGGGTTGACAGTTTGCGTAACTACAGCGCTGGCAGTAGCACCGTTGGCATCGCTGACCTGGATTGAGAACTGGTTCAGTCCGGAAACAGTTGGCACCCCACTCAGCACGCCACCGGCAAAGATAAGCCCAGGTGCGGGAGACCCTGTCGTTGTCCAGGTGAACGGCGCTGTACCTCCCAGGGTTTGAAACTGAACTTGTACGGACGCGCCCACTGT
>JAPKYY010001064.1 GCA_026394095.1 Acidobacteriota bacterium
AGCGGTCAATCCCAAGAATCAAGGCAAGTCCCCCTACAGGAACATTACCCACTGCGGACATCGTTGCCGCAAGGACGATGAAGCCACTCCCGGTAACACCAGCCGCGCCTTTTGAAGTCAGCAACAGCACAGCTAGCAATGTAATCTGTTGCATCAACGTCATCGGCGTATTTGTCGCCTGCGCCACAAACACCGCAGCCATGGTCAGATAGATCGACGTGCCATCGAGGTTAAACGAGTAGCCCGTAGGAATCACCAAACCTACGGTCGACTTCCCTGCCCCCAGCCCTTCCATCTTCGCCATCATGCGTGGCAGCGCTGCTTCACTAGATGAGGTTCCAAGCACAATCAGAAGCTCTTCACGGATATAGCGCAAAAACTTCCAGATGCTGAAGCCATGCACCTTGGCAATGGTCCCCAACACCACAAACACAAACAAGAGACAGGTGAGATAAAAAGTCCCCATCAGCTTGGCCAGAGACAAGAGGCTGCCAATCCCGTAAGCACCAACAGTAAATGCCATCGCGCCAAAGGCCCCAATCGGTGCCACATACATAATCATTTTTACGATGGCAAACAATATCTCGGAGACCTTCTCGATCAGGGCAAAGACATTGCTAACCCTTCCACCCACCTTCTGCAGCGCCACTCCAAACAGAATCGCAATCAGCAACACCTGCAAAATCTCACCCTTTGAGAATGCATCTACCATCGTCGTCGGAATAATATGGAGAACAAAATCCTTCAGGCCCTCCATCTTCCCCGTCCCGGTGTAAGCTGCCACGGCCCCTGCATCTAGCGTCTTGATATCAACATTCATGCCAGCACCAGGCTGAATGACATTCACAACCACCAGCCCGACTACCAGAGCAATCGTACTCACAACTTCGAAATAAAGCAGCGCCAATCCGCCAGTGCGCCCCACTCTTTTGAGATCTTCGCTACCGGCGATCCCGATCACAACAGTGCAAAAAATGATCGGCGCGATGATCATTTTAATTAGCTTGATAAAACCATCTCCAAATGGCTTCATCGCTGCCCCGGTCGCGGGGGCGTAGTGGCCCAGCAGAGCCCCTACGCCAATCGCAACCAGCACTTGAAAGTAAAGAGACCGGTAAATCGGCCCGCGCGCCGCTACAGTCTGCATATCAGCAGTTCGCGCTCATAGATCACCTCAGGGGGCAGATGGTCATGCAACTCAATGAAGAGTTCCTCGTGTCCAAGCACTTCGCTCTTCCACGCTGCCCGGTCGAAAGCCTGCAATTCGTCAAACTGACTCTTGGCGAACTCTAGCCCCTTCCAGTCGATATCCTCATAGCGCGGCACATATCCGATCGGCGTCTCACGGCCATAAGCGCGGCCATGCGAGCGGTCCACGATCCACTTCAGAACACGCATGTTCTCGCTGAATCCTGGCCACAGGAAGTTGCCATCCGAATCCCGACGGAACCAGTTCACGTGGAAGATACGCGGAGTCTGCGTCAGAGTCCTCTGCATGCGAATCCAGTGCCGGAAGTAATCGCCGTGGCCCCAACATAAACTCCGGCGCTCCAGTTGAAAGCCTGATAGACAAGCGGGATCCCGGTCGGGCGCCGTCCGCCAAAGAGGAAGGCACTGATCGGCACACCGTTCGGATTCTCCCATTCCGGGTCGATCGTCGGGCACTGGCTCGCAGGCGCAGTAAAGCGTGAATTCGGATGCGCCGCCTTCGCCCCCGTTTCCTTTGCAATGGCCGGAGTCCAGCGATTGCCCTTCCAGTCAATACATTCTGCCGGCGGCTCGTCCGTCATGCCTTCCCACCACACGCCGCCGTCCAGCGTCATTGCGGTATTGGTGAAGATCGTGTTGCGCGAAAGCGAAGCCATTGCATTCGGATTCGTCTTCATCGACGTCCCGGGCGCCACACCAAAGAAACCTGCTTCCGGGTTGATCGCATGAAGCACCCCATCGGCATTCGGCTTGATCCAGGCGATATCGTCACCAACAGTCCAGACCTTCCAGCCTTCGAATCCCTTCGGCGGAATCAGCATCGCAAAGTTCGTCTTGCCGCAAGCACTCGGGAAGGCCCCGGCCACGTATGTCTTTTCACCCTGCGGGCTCTCCACTCCCACAATCATCATGTGTTCGGCCATCCAGCCTTCGTCACGGGCGATGTTTGAGGCGATCCGCAAAGCAAAACACTTCTTGCCAAGCAGCGCATTGCCACCATAGCCGGATCCATAGCTCCAGATCTCACGTGTTTCCGGAAAGTGCACGATGTACTTGTCGGGGTTGCACGGCCAGGAGACATCCTTCTGCCCACCCGTCAGCGGCATGCCAACGCTGTGCATGCAAGGCACAACTCGTTTCTCGTTCTTGTCGATCTCTTTATAGACCGCCATCCCGATCCGCGCCATGATCCGCATGTTCACGACCACGTAAGGCGAATCCGTCAGCTGAACACCAATCTGCGACATCGGAGAACCGATCGGGCCCATGCTGAAAGGCAGCACGTACATCGTTCGGCCCTTCATACAGCCATTGAAGAGTTCCTTCAGTTTCTTACGCATCTGGAAGGGCTCAACCCAATTGTTCGTAGGGCCGGCGCTGTCCTTGGAAAGGGAGCAGATAAAGGTGCGATCCTCAACCCGGGCGACATCGTTCGCATCAGAGCGAGCGTAGTAGCAGCCTGGCCACAACTCCTCGTTCAGTTTGGTGAAGGTGCCACCTGCGACAAGCAGATCGCAAAGCATCTGATTCTCTTCGGCGGACCCATCCACCCAATGAATCGAATCGGGCTTGGTCAACTGGCTCATCTTTTCTACCCACTTGAGGAGGTTCTTGTTCTCGCTCAAAGGGGCAGCGTAGTTTCGCTCTTGCGGCATGGAAAGAAAATGTCCTTGGTTAAAAAATGAAGGCTAAAATACCAGCTTAACCGCCAACTGGATCACGCGCGGATTTCCAGTCGTATTTCTGATCACACCATAGCTGACTGCGGTAATGCTTCCGCCCGGATTGGCGAAATTGGCAATGTTCAACATGTTGAAGAACTCCGAGCGCCATTCAGCAGCCACCCGCTCGGTAATCGCAAAGCGCTTGTTCACCGAGAAATCCAGGTTCCGCTGGATCGGTCCACGCAGAATGTTGCGCCCTGTGTCTCCCCAAAGGTTCCCTGCCCTGACAAA
>JAPKYY010000282.1 GCA_026394095.1 Acidobacteriota bacterium
GTTTGTGGATTCGATACAGCCAAACACCCGCAAGCCGTTCGTGCCCGTATCGGAGTGGTTTTTCAGACCCAAACCCTCGACAAACTTTTGACAATTGAAGAGAACCTCCTGGCCTGCGGTGCATTCTATGGGCTTTCCGGAAGAACGCTGCATGAACGCGCGCGCCAGGCCATGCATCAACTGGGGATTTGGGATCGCCGCGCAGAACTCGGAAAGACTCTATCGGGTGGCCTGCAACGACGGGCCGAGATCGCACGAGCACTCCTGCACGAGCCGCAAATGCTCATCCTCGACGAGCCCACTACCGGTCTTGATCCGGTGGCAAGAGATGAATTCTGGAATGCAATTGAAGAATTGCGTGAGAAGCGCAGCACCGCAATCATCGTCTCGACGCACCTCTACGAAGAGGCAGAACGCTGCGACACGCTAATTCTGCTTGATAAAGGCCACCGGGTGGCCGAGGGCTCTCCGTCTGAACTTCGAGCCACAATCGGCGGGCAGGTGATCGAGCTGAAGGCGCGCAACCCGGAGGCTGCACTTCTGACCCTCCAGGAGAAGTTTTCGCTTCCGGTAAGACTCGTCGATGGCATGCTCTGGGTGGAATCAGAACAGGCGCACTTGATGATTCCCCGGCTGGTGGACGCAATGCCAGGCGAGGTATTGTCGATTGGTCTGCACCAACCCACCCTCGCGGATGTCTTTCGCAAGGTCACCTCAAAGACAAGTATGGCGGTGCATGCATGATCCTCACGGCAGCAGTGCTCGCCCGGCGCGAGCTGATCAAGTTCTGGCGTGAAAAGGCTCGAGTGGCAGGTTTCGCTGCGGCTCCGCTCTTGTTCTGGTTTGTGGTGAGTGCCGGCTTCAACGACTTCGCGCGCTTCTATGGCGGCTCAATTGCCCTCGCCTTGATGTTCTCTGCCGTCTTCTCCAACATGACGCTCATCGACGACCGCAAAGACGGCTTTCTTGCCGGGGTTCTGGTCACCCCAGCCCCAAGATCTGGCATCGTTTTGGGCAAAGTACTGGGCGCAGCTTTTCTCGCCTGGTTGCAGAGCCTGATCTTTCTGTTCTTTCTTCCTTTGGCTGGCCTCAAGCCGGGTTTCTTCGGAGTCCTCGGCTGTCTGGGAGTGCTGGCTTTGATTGCCATTCTCTTTACTCTGGTCGGCTTCCTGTGTGCCTGGAAAATGCCTTCTACCCAGGCTTTTCATGGCGTGGTGAACATGCTCCTGATGCCAATGTGGATGCTCTCTGGTTCGCTCTTTCGATTTGAAGGGGCCCACCCCTGGATGCAGATGGCGATGCGGCTGAACCCGATGACCTACGCGATCTCACTGCTAAACCAGTGCCTCGGAAGCGAAGCATCCTTCGGCGTGACACTCAGTCTCACTCTGCTTGCAGGCTGGACGATCGCACTCTTTGCGCTCGCGCTGGCCTGGGTCGGCAGGAGCGACTATGCAACGACGTAGCTGGTTGCTCTCAGCAATCGCGCTCATGGGATGCAGCCAGAAGAGCAAGCTTCCCGAACTCGGTTCGATTCCGCCATTTGAGTTCACAAATCAAGAGGGAGTGGCTTTTGCCAGCAGTCAATTGAAGGGGAAGGTTTGGGTGGCCGACTTTTTCTTCACCAATTGTCCCGGCCCCTGCCCGCGTATGGCCAACCAATTGAAACGAGTCCAGCAGGAGACTAGCGAATTGAAGCAGTTGCATCTGGTGAGCATTACCGTGGATCCAGATCGCGACACTGCTGCAGCACTCCAATCCTACGCCCGGCGCTTCGGTGCCCAGCCCGAACGTTGGACCTTTCTCACCGGACGAAAGGACCTGATCAAAAATCTAATGAGCGAGTCCTTCTATCTTGGTTTCGCCGATTCCATGCAGGAGCATTCCACCCGCTTTGTCCTGGTAGACAAACAAATGAAAATTCGCGGATTCTACGACTCCTTCGCCAAAGACAGCATCGATAAATTAATTGAGGATATTCGAGACCTACATGACCGTTCGTGATCTACCCGCAGTAAACGCCAGCCTCAATGCACTGGCAACCATCTTGTTGATATACGGCTATAGGCTCATCCGGCAGGGCAAACGCGAGCAGCACAAGCGCGTCATGCTCAGCGCCTTTGCCGTATCCATCATTTTTCTGATTTGCTATCTCGTCTATCATGCCGAAGTTGGCAGCGTCCCCTATCAAGGTCAAGGCGTGATGCGACTCATCTACTTCAGCATTTTGATCTCGCACGTAATCCTGGCTGCGATTGTTCCGGTGCTGGCTATCATGACGCTCTGGCGCGCCTTTCAGGAACGATTCGATAAACACCGCAAGATCGCCAAGATCACTTTGCCTATCTGGCTCTACGTATCGATCACAGGTGTGATTGTCTACCTGATGCTCTATATCTTTTGAGCCTTGGCCAAGGCGAGCGCACCCAGCACACCAGCCCTGGAACCCAGCTTGGCGCGAACAATCTTTGGAAGCGGTGCATAACCATTCATCTCTTGCTCTGCGCACTGCTTCACCATGCTGATCATGCCCTTGCGAAGTGAAATGCCGCCACCCAGAATCAGAATCTCAGGCGAATAGGCACAAGTCAGATTGACTGCCATCTGCCCCAGATAATGAGCCTCCATCGGCCAGGCGGGATGGTTTTCATGCAATAGCTCAGCACGCTCCACGCCCCAGCGCTCCGCAATGGCAGGCCCTGCAGCCAACCCTTCGAGGCAATCGCCATGAACAGGGCAATTCCCTGCAAACCGTCACCACCAAAGCGGCGCACCCGCATATGGCCGATCTCTGGATGCAGCAGGCCATGCACCAGTTGCCCGTTCACCATCGCACCGCCTCCAATGCCAGTCCCAACGGTTACATAGACAAAATGCTTCGACTTCTGAGCTGCCCCCCAAAGATGCTCACCAAGCGCTGCGCCGTTCACATCGGTATCAAGCGCAACAGGGCAGCCAAGAGCATTTTCAAGTGCCGTCTGAATCTTGAACCCGCGCCATTCCAGCTTCGGCGTAAGTGGAGAAATTCGGCCTTTGCCAATCTCCAGAGGGCCAAAGCAAGCGATGCCACCTCTCTTCAACTTCTTGCCTTTAAAGAAATCTGCAACGAGGCGAAGAGTCTCTTTGGGCTTAGTTGTTGGAATTGATTCGCTGATCTGGATGTCTGTGGGGGAATTTCCGTAGGCGCAAATGAATTTTGTGCCCCCGGCTTCGATAGCTCCGTACATAATGGCACTCACCAATATAGACTTGATTACTGCATGAGACTCGCAATTCTTCTATTTCCGCTGCTAGCCTTCGGCCAGATTCAGCAGACTTTCATCTATGAATCGGCACCCTTCCCCGAATGCCATGCTTCTACAATTGTCGAGACTGCCCCTGGTGAATTCTTCGCTGCCTGGTTTGGCGGAACACGCGAAGGCGCAAAGGATGTTGCCATCTGGGGCGCGCGACTCAAGGACGGCCAGTGGGGAGCCCCCATCGAGATCGCCAGAGAGAAGAACTACTCCACCTACAACCCTGTCTTGTTCCATACCAAAGACAAAAAGCTCTGGCTCTATTACAAGTTTGGTCTTAGCCCCGCCACCTGGAACGGAGCAAAAATCCAGAGTGTGGATGGCGGCCGCTCCTGGACTGGCAAAGAGTACCTCGCAGCCGGAGTCTATGGGCCAATCAAGAACAAACCCCTTGTGATGGCCGACGGAACAATCGTTTCAGGAACCAGCGTCGAATCCGACTTCGCCTGGACTGCCTGGGTAGAACGCTCAACCGACAACGGACAGACCTGGGCCAAGCACGGGCCCATCGTTTACCCGGGCGAGCCCAAAGGCATCATCCAACCCGCAATGGTCACTATCGGCAAAAACATGCGGATGTATTTGCGTTCGACCACCAAAATCGGCTTCATCACATATTCCGACAGCAAAGACG
>JAPKYY010000116.1 GCA_026394095.1 Acidobacteriota bacterium
GACGCATCAGCGTCGCGTGAAGCAGTAGAACACCCTAACATGAAAATTCACTACACCGGTAAACTTGCAGAGCTCAGTAAAGAGCAAAAGAAGAACCTCGACAATCACTTCGCCAAGCTTGGGAAGCTCGTCGACCAGAAGGGGGAGCGCGAAGCCCACGTCATCCTGAAGATGCAACGCCTTGAGCACAAGGCGGAAGTCACGATGATGTATTTCCACCATCAGGCTGTTGGCATCGCTACCCACAAAGATCAGTTCATGGCACTGCTGGCTGCTATTGACAAGCTCGAAAAGCAGTTGCACAAGCTGCACGACAAGCGGATTGATTCCAAGCGCCACGGTGTCGGGATCAATGGCAAGAAGGCTCCGATTCCGGAAGTGGTTGCCGCAACTGCACCTGCCAAGAAGGCTAAGGCACTGAAGCCGACTCGCGTGCAACGCACCTCCAAGCCCATCACCATCGAAGAAGCGCCCTTGGCCATCAAGGCAGCTTCGACGTATCTGGTATTTGAAGAACTGGGCAGCGGCCAGATTCATGTTCTGGTTCGACGTGCCGACAACGAATTCGACCTCATCGAAGCACGCTAATGCTCCCAGGATCTGCGCAGGCTGAACTCGTCATCATCACGGGCCTCAGTGGCTCGGGTAAAGGCACTGTACTCAAGTGCTTTGAGGACATGGGTTACTACGCTGTAGATAACCTTCCCCTCGACCTTTTTCCTAAATTTGCCGAGCTAACCAAGGATGCTCCAAACATCCGCAAGGCTGCGCTGGTCGTCGACGTTCGTGAAGGGGAGGCGCTACAGCGCTTCCCCGCCATGTATCGTGAGGTTTCATCGAAGGTACCCACGCGCCTGATCTTTCTTGAAGCAGACGATGCTGCTCTGGTTCGGCGCTTCTCTGAGACTCGCCGTCCACATCCCCTGGGGCAGAGCCGTTCGGTTCTGAAGAACGTACAGGCCGAGCGACATCTGCTCGAAGAACTTCGGTCGCTGGCTACTTTTTCGGTCAATACTTCCAAGTTCAACGTTCATGAACTCCGTGCGCTGATTGAAGAGCATTTCTCGGCCAGCGGCAAGGAGGGCCGTCTCTCGATTCACGTCTCGAGCTTCGGTTTTCGTCACGGCATCCAGCAGGATGCCGATCTGGTTTTTGACGTCCGCTTCCTTCCCAATCCCAATTACATTCCTGAGTTCAAGCCGCTCACCGGCAAACACCCGAGCGTTGCCCGGTACATCCGGAGCTTTCCTCAGACACAGGAATTTCTTTCGCGAGTGACTGAAATGCTTACATATCTCTTGCCGCACTACATCAAAGAGGGCAAGAGTTATCTCACAATTGGCTTTGGTTGTACCGGAGGCCAGCACCGGTCTGTCATGATTGCCGAAGAGGTTGCCAAGCGTCTGAAGCGCATCGGCCTCCCCATCAAGGTGCAACACCGGGATGCGGTTTCCAAATCCGGCAAGAAGAGTGGCTAGACAACTCCTCCTCATTTTCGCTTTGGTTTTCGCCGTGCGACTGACGCACGTAAACCTGCTCTGGATTGAAGAAGCCTACCCGATGACGGCGGCGATTCAGATGTTGCACGGCCGCTGGCCTTATCTTGATTTCTGGTTTGACAAGCCTCCGCTTAGCGCCGCGCTTTATCTGCTTTGGGGCGCAATGCCGGGATGGCTTCTGCGGCTTGCCGGGGCGCTTTACGTAACGGGATGTGCTGGGCTTGCCTATCGCCTTGGCGGCCGATATGCAGCCTGGTTGATTGCCGTTTACTTGAGCTTTGGAATCCCTTCGGCGGTGATGGCACTTGCTCCGGATCTCCTGCTGGTGGCTCCGCATCTCGGTGCCGTCTGGATGGCGCAAAGTGGCCGCCCGTTGCTTGCGGGCCTGATTTGCGGGGTTGGGCTTTTGATCCATACCAAGGCGATTTTCATCCTCGCCATTGCACTGCTTTGGGCCCCGAAGTGGCGTACCCTCGCGGGCTTTGTTGTGACGCTTCCGGTGCATGCTCTCTTTGGTGCCAACTACTGGCAACAGGTGTGGTGGTGGGGTGGTATCTATTCCAGAGATACGTTCGTTACGAAGCCTGTAGCTGAATTTCTGCGGCGTACGGCCAACTGGGTTGGCTTTCAGTCTGCTGCCGTCGTTGCGGCTTTGTTGCCCTGGCGCAGTTTGGAGTGGCGTAATTATGCCTGGCTCGGGATGTCGCTGGCGAGCGTTGCGATGGGTCTTCGCTTTTTTCCTCGATACTACTTTTTCCTGCTGGTGCCAGTGGTTGTGCTGGCTGGAAGATCGCTCGAGCAACTGAAGCCTCGCTGGCGGGTGGCGCTGCTCGCGCTATTGCTCATTCCTGTCGTGCGCTTTGCCCCCCGGAATCTTCAGTTAGCCCTTGGCAACGAGAGCTGGGACGACCTGGCACTCTTTCACGATAGCCAGACGATTGCAAAGTATTTGAAGGAACAGAGAAAGCCAACGGATACGCTTTTTGTGTGGGGTTATCGCCCTGATATTGATGCCCTGTCTCGCCTGAAAGGAGGCAGCCCGTATCTTGAGAGCCAGCCTCTTGATTGCATCTTCGCGGATCGACATTTGCGTGAGTTCAAGGCAATGCCTGGCCTTGGCTGTGAAGACCGGTTGAAGCGCTTTCGCGAAGCCGAGCCCACCTGGATGGTGGATGGGCTTGGGCCATCCAACGTGCGCCTACGCCTTGAGGCTTACTATCCGCTTAAAGGCTATGAGCTGGTGTTGCGGACGCAAACCGCTTACCTGTACAAGCTTGTTCTGCCTCAGAACCAGCCGCTCGATGTACGCTTAAGGCCTGACGCCGTGGACGTGGTAGGGCACGTAGTAGCGCCGGTCTTCGTCTCGGGTCGTTAGGGCGAAGCCTTGCGCGGTGAGGAAGTCTCTCACCATGGAGAGAGTTCGAAAGCTTTCGCCTTCGCCACGGTTGGCACGAAAGTCGTGTGCCGAGATGCAGACCTTCTTTGTGCGGCCCAGGGCGGCTACGCATCCGGGCAACGCAGAACGCTCTGCACCTTCGATGTTCATCTTCAGAAATGAGATCTCGCCGATGCCTTCACGCCGGGCCAACTCATCAAAGGGGATTCCTTCGACTGCGCAACTTGTGTCGCTGGCTTCGCCCGAACGCACGTAGTTTGATTCCCAGACCGGCATTGTTTCAATCTGCAAGCTCTCGGGCTGTTCGGTGGAGGCGTAGTTCAAGAGCCTGACGTTGCTCAGCTCATTCCATTCGCAAAGCTTTCGCAAGGCGAGGAAGCTTGTGGGATGTGGCTCTACTGCCCACACCTGGCCAGTGGGCCCGACAGCGCGTGAGAAGACGAAGACGTCCTCTCCACGGCCTGCGCCAATATCGACAATGACATCACCGGCGGCGGGCTTGTAGAGGTGAAACCAATAATCCTCGACATCACGCAAATACTTGTCGACGATCGCGGCGCGCTTCTGGATATCTTCGGCATTGCGCTGCGGCATTTCAGGATCTGGAATGCGTACGGAACCAATTCGCCATCCCCAGACTTCATCCCAGAATGCTTCGATGTCCACGTCTGGACAAGTCTCGCGCGCGAGCGCGTTCATCGTATTCAACAACTCAATCACTTATCAATCTTAACTACCCGCACCTCATGAAAGGCCACCGGAGCCTCCTGGCCCTCAGAATTGAGTGCTACGAGCTCGAGGCGGATTCTCCCGGCAGGGATTTCTGCGGCTGGTAAGGCTACCTTTAAGGGGGTTGCAGGCCAGCCCTTGCCCTCTCGCACCAGCACCGCTGCGCCGCCTGAATTCAAGACTCGAAGGCGATAGCCGCTGGCGGGCTCAGCAGCCACTTCGAACTGAAATTCAACTTCGGAGACGTCTTTTGCGATTGTTAACTCAAGGTTTGTGTTGGTGCCACGGGTGATGTCGCGAGGCAGGGCAAGGCTCACGCGCCGGGCAACCAGAGTTGGCCCGGGCCGCTTCTCGATACCCATCCACCACCAGGCTCCGCCGCCTACCAGCAAGAGAGCCGCGGCAACTTCTAACCACCAAAGCGCGCGTCTTCGAGGTTTTGACTTTATTGCCATGGCCCTGGCAATACGCAAGCGATCCAGTTGACCGGTTTGTTCGAGGAAGGTCTGCCATGCTGCGGCTTCAGCTACGCGTAAGTCTCCGCGAGCGAGGGCGTCGATCTGGTCGCACTCGATCTCCTGCATAAGTGCGTGCAAATCCGGATCTACGATCAGCGCTTCGGCCAGCGCCGCCCGTTCTTCATCGCTGCCTTTGCCCAGCAGATAAGCTTCAATCTCGGCTCTTGAATAATCGTGCTTCAAAATTTAGTGTCCTGAACCGGCAAATCATCACGCAATTTTCCCAGGCAACGCCTCACGCACTCCTCCAGCCGCTCACGAATTCGCAAGGCGCGATTCCGTAGGGCGTTGATCTCAAGACCGAGCTCTTCGGCGATTTCGCGTCGCACGACGATGTGGGCACTCCCGCTGCCGGCGTAATAGCGCAGGATGAGGCGAGCCTGATCTGGCCCGAGTTTTGCGAGGCAGCCTTCGAGGCAGGCTAGCGCATCGGGGTCTACTGGTGGATCCCGATCGGGAAGAACCATCTTCTTGAGGGCCAATTCGCGGCGTTGGGACCGGGTTATAGATTCTCGCATCAAGACCCGCGCGACGCCGGCGGCAAAGCGCTCTACTCCTTCGACTTCTTCACCCTCGGCTAATATTCTCGCTACTCGATTTAGAACCTCGTCTGCCTGATCTTCAGGCTCTGAGCTGCGCTCCCACCGAAAGTATCGAATGAGCCTTTGGCGTAGCTCTTCATAGAGGAGAGCCGCCGTGTCTTTGTCTCGATTCAGCCTGGAGAGCAGAGCCTCGAACTGAGCCTTCTCCATTGCTAGCGCCAATCTCCTTCGAGGCGGAAGCCGGCCCAATAGTAAGGATCCTTCCAGCGCGCATCTGCACGCAGTGCGAGTTGCGCCTGTCGTAATGCAGCGGCGGCAGTGAGCCTGCCGCGCAATAGGCGTTCATAGAATCGACGCATCAACTCGGCAGTTGCGCGGTCTTCCACCTCCCACTGAGTGGCCAGAACCCTGGCTGCGCCGGCATAGAGAAAGCCGCGGGTGAGGCTCATGGTGCCTTCGCCGCTCAGGTCAGGACCAAGTGCAGTACTGCAGCCGCTCAAGACTACCAACTCTGCGGCCAGCTTTAGTCGATAGATCTCGTAGAGACGCAGGTGGCCATTGCGGGGGCGTCCTCGGGCGTCTACCTGAGAGAACAAGACGGCCGACAATTCCGGCCGAATCTCGTCCACCTGAGCGTGGGTTGCCAGATGCACGATCATCGCCTCACGGAATGTCTTCTGATCGAGCAGTGATTTCTCTGCAAGCAGACCGCTCCATTGCTTTGCAGTGCCAACGCCCGCAATCTTTGCAATTTCACTCGACTCAATTCTTGAAAAATGGAGACGCCGGTATTCGCTTTGGTTGTTGCTGGCGAGGGAATCATCACTTTTTTGCAAGCGGGAGTCTGCTGCATCGAAGACCGGGTCTGCTACTATTTGCAGGCTGCGTCTACCTGTCCACTTTGGCCTCTCGCGCAGGGCGACGAGCATCGAAGCTGAAGGTATGTCGATAACTTCAAGCCGATCGAGCAAGTTGCCAATTGCGGCAAAACTTAAGTGATCGAGCGGTGCATCCGGCACAATGACGAGTCTTGAGATGGAAGTGCCCAAGCCGAGGGGAGTGATCAAGAGCCGTGTGAGTTCCTGATCCAAATTCGTATCGCGGGTTTTGGCTGCGATCGCTGCGCGCTGCTTCCTGACCAGCGCTGCAATTGAGGCTCGCGCGGATAACTTTACAGCTCGTACGCCTGCGGTGGTGACTACCCAGGCCCAGCCCCGATCCTGATCGAGCGAATACTCAACCAGTGCTGTCCGCCCGTCGAGAACCTCGCGCTGCACGCGCTCGATAGATGGTCTGGCCTCGACCCCAACTAACACCTGCCTCTCATTTGTCAATTGGCTCCAGCGTTCGAAGAGGCGATCGAGGTTGCGCCGGGCCTCGGCCGATTCGGCCCCTGGTTTTGCTGCGCTTAAGCGCTGCAGTCGCTGAGCCTGGGCATGGATGTCCCGGGTTAGCTCGCGCTCGCGAAGCAAAATGCTCTGATCTTCCGGAAGTGCTTCTCTCGCTGCAAGAACCCTGTCGAGCAATACCCGGGCTCGGCTTCTTTCGCTTAGTTCTAAAGCTTCTTGCGTCTTGCCGAGATCCATCAGCACGGCGATGGCATCTTTGTAGACTCGCTGCTGGGTGGCAAAGAACGTTGAACGCAACTCTACGCTTACAACAGAGGCGCGCAGCCCCTCAATTTGCTTGAGGGCAGAATCGAGTGATGCTTTGGCTTCCTCCAACTTGCCCAAGCTCAAAAGAGATCTTGACCGGATTGCTTCGGCTGAGGCCTCACCGAGTTTGTTGCCCACTGTATGTTGTAATTCCACAGCTGACACAGCAGTGGCAAGAGCGTCGTTGCTACGTCGGGCCTTCAGATAAGCTTCGGCCAGCTTCTCCAGTGTCTGCGCTTCACCATAACGATCTCCCAGGTCGCGCTTGATTGCCAGCGACTCTTCAAAGAGTGCAAAGGATCCATCGAGGCCAGCCAGATTGTGGAGGACATAAGCCTGACCGCGCTTGTCGCCCTTCTCGCGCAGAACCTTGAGCGCTCGTTCGAAAGAAGCTCTGCCGGCTGTGCCCTCAACCATGCCGAGGTTGCTTAGTGTGTAGGCCTCACCGATCCCGTCGCCAGCCTTCTGCCACAGCGCGAGCGCCTCAGCATAGTGCAGGCGGGCCTTGCGTGTGTCCCCCAAGAGAGAGTACATGAGCCCGATGCCATTCAATGAATCTGCTTCTCCACGCGGATTCTTGAGCTTTCTCCAAATCGCCAGCGCCTGTTCATATTCGTGCAAGGCCTTTTCTGCATCGCCCCAGGTGTACTGCACACTGGCCATTCCGAAGAGTGTGTAGGCAAGGCCTGTTTCGTCTTTGAGTTCGCGCCGGATGGCGAGGGCTTCCTGATATGCGCTCAAGGCTTCTACGTTCAGCCCTAAGGACCAATAGGCAGCGCCCATGTTGTGCAAGGCGAGGGCCTGCTCAAAACGCTCACCTGTATTGCGTCGCAGCGATAGTGCTTTCTGGTAGCTGGCGATTCCTTCTGTCGCCTGCCCCATGGCTACCAGAACCCGGGCTGTGCCGTAATGCAGGCTTGCTTCTAGCTTTGCTTCTGCTGCAATAGCGAGGCCCAGCTGGAACTCTGCAAGTGCCTTCTCTCGCTGGCCGCTGAGGTCCAGCAACTGCCCGAGGCGCAACCTGACTTTTGCTTCTTCGCCCGACCCTTTCCACATTTCGGCAACTCGCTCGTAAAGCGCGATTGCATCTTTGCGGGTTTTCGCATCCAGGCGCAGCTTCTCTGCCTGTGCGTATAAATCGGCAGCACTGTCCTGAGCGAGCGCGAGCCCGGCGAAGAGTGGCAGTATAAGGAGCCAATGGCAGCGTCGAAGCTCCATGAGCCTCAGTATAGGACCCCTAGCGCATGAGTTGCTGGATCGCACTCACGATTCGGTCTGGACTCTCTCTGGCTACAAAGTTAAAGTTACGGCCTGACTTCAACTTCACATGGAATGCCTTCATGTTGCGAACCGGCATCCGGTTCATCTTGATCTCATCAATGTCCGAGAAGGGTGCCTCAAAGCTGTCGCCTGCGTATCGCGTGTCGTAGCGCAGCGACTTGCCTACGACGCGCAAAACGCCTTCGCAATGATTCCAAACTTTGTCATAGGGGTTGAAACCCGTCAAGCCCTGGTGATCGTGCATAACAGGCCAGGCGTAGCGGCTCAGGACAGGATTCGGGTTTGGGTTGGGAATCTCAGACCGCTTCGCCACTACTTCAACCATTGCCGTCGCCGTTACTGTTTTGCCACCGGCATCGATGGCAGTGAGTACATAGCGGGAAGTCATTCTTGGGGATACTCGCGCTTCGCCTGTTAAAGCAACCGTGCCGGGCTCGGGTGCGATCGAAACCCGGGCCGCACCGCTGACGGACCAATTTAGAGTTGTTGAAGCGCCCTCTTCAATGCGGCTCGATTGCGGCTGGAATGAGTTCACCTGCATGGCAGCTGGAATAGGGTCTGACTTTCGAGTGGGTTTGTCGGTCTTGGTTACGGTTCGCGGCTCCACGCTGAGCAAGACTTGCGACTGCTGCTTTATGCCGTCAGGGCCAACCGCTTCGAGGGTGAAGCTTGTTGATTGATCGGGCCGCAATTCCTGACTCCCGTTTGCCTGGACTGGCTGCCCATTGAGTTTCACGTCTGAGCCGTTCTGGACTTCCCAGGCGAGCAAGGCCAGATCGCCGGCTGTGACCCGATCTGGCTTCAGCTCGAGTCGAAGGATTCTTGCGGAGGCTGGTGAAACCACACTCACGTCCAGCTTCTGACGAATTGCTTCCCCTCGTTTTGGCCTTGCAACCAGCGTGTAGCTGATGCTGTCATTCGGCAGGACAGTTGTGGTGCCCTTGGCGGCCTGTTTTCCGAGGCCTTCAATTTCGATGCTGTCTGCACCTGAAACGTCCCAGCTTAAAGCCACTTTGCCGCCACGGGTGACACTTTGAGGCTCGGCGCGGAAGGCGTTCACGACTGGAGGCGCGCCTGGCCTCAGATAAAACCAGAAACCAATTACGAGCGCGACCAAAGCAAAAGCCCCGATGGCGAGCCAGGGCAATTTTGGTGGCACTGGAAGAGGAGGGGGAAGAGGAGCGGGTTTGGGCAATGGTACTGTCGCAGGCACGGACTTTCCCTGAAAGGCTTGTTCCATCGAGAGCATGTCGGGGAAGCGATCTTCGACCCGCAGTGCCAGGCCTTGCATGAGTGCCGCTTCTGCGTGGGCCGGCATGGGGATGCCAAGTTCTGTTGGACGCACGAGCGAGTCGGCCTTGAAACGATCGGGGGCGGCGGCGGGCATCACCCCGGTGATTGTGCGGTAAAGCGTTGCCGCCGTGGCATAGACGTCGGTCCAGGGGCCTTGTTGGCCTTTGCTCTCATACTGTTCAAAGGGTGCATAGCCATGTTTCAAGATGACTGAGAGGTTCAGGCTCTTTTGCCCCATCGCCTGGCGGGCTGCACCAAAATCAATGACTTTCACATGGCCGCTTCGAACCAGGAAAATGTTGTCCGGGCTGATGTCGCGATGCAGGACTCCCGCTGCATGAACTTCGCGCATTGCATCCATTACCCACATCAGGCAGTTCACAGCGCTCTGCCAATCGATTTTGCCGCCTTGCTGTTCGATGAACTTCTCAAGCGTCATGCCGTCGAGAAACTCGAGAATCATGTAGGCGGTATCGTGCTCTGAAAAGAAGTCCTCCACGCGTACGATGTTTGGATGGTCTTTGAACTTTCGCACGAGCCGGGCTTCATCGAGAAAACGCTCAAGACCGAAGAGATAATCCTGCTTATAACTGGCCGATGCTGGAAAGACGCTCGGTTCGCCTCGCATTCTTACGGCCATGCCAGAAGGGAAATACTCTTTGATTGCGACCTTGGAATCGAGAACGAGATCGCGGCCAAGATAGGTGATCCCGAAGCCTCCGTCGCCCAGGACCCGGCCCACTAGGTAGCGTTCTTTGAGTACGATGCCTGGAGTGAGATGGAGCAGCGAATCGACTTCTTTGCCTGAGACATAACCGCAATGGGGACACACTGGCATGTCTTTGCTTAGTTCCATGCAACCCAGACAATATTGCTGTGAGTTTTCCATAAGCTTTAAGTCCTCCACACCGCGATCGCCGAGTAGTTGTCTGCCTGGCCAGCGTCGATTTTCACGAATCGTTCCATCAGTCTCACCTGCATGCCTTGCAACCAATCCTGAACAGTGGCCGCCCTGACTAGTTCGGCTTCCATCTCGCGTTCGGTAACCAGTTCCCAAAAGCCGTCGCTGGCTAGCAGAAAGGCATCGCCAGGTTCGAGGTCGCGCCATCCCGGGCCCATTTCGATTTCTGCCGATGCTCCGCCCAGGCTTTTGAGAATGCGGTTGCGGTCTGGATGTCTTCTGATCTCGGCGGGTGTGATCTTTCCAGTGAGTACAAGCATTTGCGGCACGCTGTGATCGAGCGTGTGTTCGATCAGTGCGCCACGCTGAAATCGATAGAGTCTGGAATCGCCGCTGTGCATCCACTTTGCCCGATTGCCGTCTGAGACAAGCAGAACGAGAGTGCTTCGCATTGATGCTGATTGCGGGTATGCCTTCTGGGCTTGCTTGATTGCATCCTGGGCGGCGGTAGCCATTGTCAAAAGGTCTTCAGACAAAGTGCTGGAGATCGCATGGATTGCAGCGGCCGAAGCAAGCTCGCCGCCACCCATGCCACCGAGGCCGTCGGCAAGAGCCCAACCGAAGCAGCCGGCTGTTGAACCGCTCCAGACTGCGTCCTGGTTGACTTCTCGCCCGCCCCGATCAGACACTTGAGCTGTTGCAAACATGCGCTAGTGGTCTCCTGCAATCTCGAACTGGTTTGCAGTCGAGGCCAGATAGAAGCGATCTCCCACCTTTAATTCGACTGCCGCGCCAGGCCTGAGTGCCTTGCCGCTGGAAAGAAAGGTGCCGTTGCTTGAGCCCAGATCTTCGAGGGTCAGCTTCCCGGTTGCCTGATCCTGACGGAGTTGACAGTGACGTTTTGAGATCTCGGTTATGTTGTCTGGATATACGAGCTGCGCAGCGCTATGATCTCTGCCCAGCACAAGCGTGATGCCCTCAAGCCCGATATCTTGCCCGGCATAAAAGCCGGTGATTCCCCGGAGCTTTGCTTTGGCTGGCAAGGCTGGCGCAGGCTCTGGCGGGAGTGCGCCACGGCGCCTGTGAAAGCCCCTCGTTAAGGACAGCGCCAGCAAACCCGCCAACAAGCCGATCAGCCAGCCTGGAAAGCTGGAACTCGTTGTGGCCACCGGTGCAGCACCACACTTGTCACTGACGACATCTGCCCCGATCTTGAGGGCCTTCAACTCGTCGAGGAGCTCCTGGCTTTCAATGGCAAAGTTGATTCCGTCTGCGAGTGGGACGCGTTCTTCGCGGCCGTCTGCTGTCACCACCTTTACCAATGCTTTGCGCGAGTTGATTCCGATGACCCGCCCGCAATCATCAAAGAGCGGCCCGCCAGAGTTGCCGGGGTTGGCAGCGGCAGTTGTTTGCATAAAGCGAGTGGGCTCGCTGTTGCCCTGCTTTGCGCTGGTAAAGAATTTACTGATTACACCCTGAGTGATGGTGGGAATCTGAATCGAATCCTGCCCACTCATTCTGCCTGCCGCACCCGGATAGCCGATGGCCCAAACAGCCTGACCGTCGCGCAATACCTGGCGTGTGGAAAACTTTACTTTCTCGCCGGCCAGCGGTTTCTGCATTTCAAGAACGGCGAGATCTTTTCCTTCGTTCTTCCACAAGACTTTGGCTTCGCTTGTCTGGCGCTTCTCATTCATGACGAGGATTTTGCTTTCGCCGCGCATGCAACAGACGTGCCAGTTTGTTGCTACAAGGCGATCTCCGATGAGGAAGCCGCTTCCAGCGGACTTCTCGAGCAGGATCAGCATTGTGCTGCCCTTCATCTGCTCCATCGGGGGCTCGGCGGCGAGACCGAATGCGAGGCCAAGGCCCAGCCAAACAATTCTCATGGCTCCCTCAGTTCATTTACTGGCGGCAATTTGGAGTTATCAAATCGCTCCTTGCCAGGGGCAGTGCTGGGGGCGCTGACCGTTACAGGTTTCTTTTCTCTCTCTCCGGCCCAGTAGGCTGCGGCGACTCCGGATAACAGCAATACCACTACCGCTGCCCATTGGCCCCATTTGCGCTGAGGAGCAATGATTACGGGCTCGATAAACTCACGCACGTGCGCTGGTTCGAGCATCAAGATCGTAATGTTGTCCTGGCCTGGAGCACAAGCGGCGAGTGCGGCTTGCATCAATTGCTCGCAATAATCCTGCGGGTCTCCATTGCGCTGGTGGAAATTGGCCGGAGCTATTGTCTTAAACAACCCATCACTGGCCAGCAGCAGCCCATCGGTTTCCTTTATTGGCATGGGCCGCAAGTTGCGGTCTACCAATTGCAGGTTCGCCATGCCGAGATAACTTGTGAGGGACTCTCGTTGCGGGTCTGCCAGTGCCACCTCAAGGCTTAACTCTCCGGCTAGTACACGCGCGTCCAGATCGAGTGAATAGACATGAGGCCGGTTGATTTGGGTTAATTCGTTGCCACGCACATGGTAAAGCGCACTGTCTCCAACCGAGATCCAGTAAAGCGATGCTTCGTGCAGGACTGCAGCTACGAGGGTTGTGCCCAGTTGGGCTTGCGCGGCAAGTTCAAGCACTCTCTGCTGGGCTGCAATCAAAGCTCTAGCCAGCGCCTGAGGAATTTCTTCTTCAGCGCTCTTGGTGAGGTAGGTGTCGATAAACACTTTCACTGCTGCGCGGCTTGCCAGTTCGCCTCGCTCCAGGCCGCCCATGCCATCAGCCAGAACTGCGAGAAAGCCACCGTGAACGCAAAACGCGGGGTTCTCAGGGTCTGAGAAGCCAAAGGCGTCCTGTTGAGCCTCTCGCTGGCCGATGTCCTGGGCATTACCGAATGCGTATTTCATGAGTCCCAGCGAAATTGCTCCGTGACAAAGGGTACGAGGACCAACTTGCTTTTACCGACTTCGATCTGGTCGCTGGCTTTCAGTTCCATTGCCGCATGGACGACATCGCCATTGCAGTAAACCAAGCCGCTTGACTCTCCTGGAGCCAGCCAAAAACTGCCCCGCTTCGGCTCAAAGGTAAGCACTGCATGTTTGTCGCGCGAAACAGTTTCGTCGCCCGTGATGCTAATGTCCATTGCAGGTGAGCGGCCGATGAAATTCTTGGCTGCGTGGATGCGAAAGTCTTGCCCGCGGTCGGGGCCTTCGGTGCAGACGAGCCAGCCGACGACGGGTTCTACTTTTCCGCCACCACGCATGAGCGGTACTGTTTTGCCACCAACGGGTATTGCTGGTGGAGGTGCGAGTGCAGCGGCGGGTTCAGCGCGCAATGGAGTAGTCTTGCCTCCCGGGATGATCGGGGCTGCCATCTCAACAGGCTTTGGGCACCAGGGGCAAGCGTGGTGCTTGGCCGGGTCGTAAAAATGTCCTTCTGTGCAGCGAATCATTGACCCGCTCCTTTCTCATCTCTTCTTCCAAAAGCCTCTAACTGTTTGGCATAGCTGGCCTTGTATTCCGGTGCGGCCTCAAACGTCATCTTGTGGTTTTTGTCTGTTATCAGCGTCCCCACCCAGGCTGCTGAATGTTCTTTTTCAATCGTTGCGTTGGGAAGCAAGGTGAGCTTGTCGTCGGAGAGAAAGTAACCTCCAACGTTGACCGGGCCTGCGTTACCGTTGCTGCTGAAGTATTTGTAGTAGACCTTTACCTCGCCATTTACAACCGTGTCTCGTTGCAGCCAGATCTCGGTTGCAGGGCCACCGGAATAGTCGCTGAGACATTCCCCCTGAAAACTGGTGCCTTGCTTTTTGTTTACGTCCATTCGCGGTGAGCGTTGGCCGTTGGCACCCCCGTAATTGGCTGGCTCCAGGAAGAGATCTATATCCTGCGGCCCATTCCATTTCATAGATACAGCCACCGGGTTGCGCATCTCCAGCTTTTCAATCACTTTGTCTGCCGCTTTTAACTCCTGCTGGGCCTTGTTCAGATCTCCCTGTTGCTGCTGGAGGCGTTGTTCGAGTTGCTCGACTTGTTGCAATACCCGCTTGCCATCGACACTCTCACTCAGCTTCTTTTTGAGCTCTTTCATCTCCTGCTCAATTGCAAGTTTGTTTTTCTCAAGGTCTTCTGCATTTGCCCCCGTCGGACGCCAATAGGGGAAGAGCACCAGTGTCATGAAACAGAAGACTCCCAGTGCTCCGCACAGGATGTCGAGCAAGGACATGTTGAAGATGTTGATTTCCCGGTTTCTTGCTTTCATGGCCTAGTTCCCTACGTAGAGCCTGTTGATCAGATTGCGCAGTGTGTAATCACCTGCCAGATTCACGGCCCGTTCTTCCTGCTCTTGCACCAGTTGGAGGATGAAAACCAACAGAGCGCTTTGGGCCAGTGCCACCATCGTGCAATCGAAGCCTACGGCCAAGGTCTTAGCCATTTCCTTCAGGTCGAGCGCCTTGCCAGGGTCGCCTGCTGCGGCCAGGGAGGCGCCAAGGCCAAAGACGGTGCCGATGAATCCCAGGGTTGGAACGAGCCAGGCAACGAATCGGACCATGCCGTATTGAAGATCTACACGATGGGCTAGCAATTCGAGGCTGCTGGTTAATACTCCTGAGGCCTGCTCTACGGAGCGGCTCGATTGAAACTGCAGGATCGCCAGATTGATGAGCGAGGCTACGAAGCCGCTATCGCGGTCAAATTGGCCCATTACACGCCGCCGGATGGGGCCGAGATCTTTGGGTGTGAGAACTGTTTGCTCGTCTTCGGGTAGAAAGCCTGCATGCAGCAGGGCCTCTTCGCGCGCCCCCGCCCGCCAGCGGACAAAGAGCTCTCCCAGGCCGAGGAAGAAAACAACGTGCATGATGTTTTGAATCGTCAGCGGGTATGGGAAATGCAGGGATGGCCGGTCAAAGAGCAGGACACTCGCACGCCCTTCCGGTAAGAGGCTGCCCATGG
>JAPKYY010000454.1 GCA_026394095.1 Acidobacteriota bacterium
TTCGTCGTAGCCGATGTGATTGCCCGGGTTGAGTTCAACATGGAAGACATCATGAGGAAGCTGCTGCAGCGTGCGATCGTGGATTTGGCCACAATCGGCGCCGAGGGCGAGAGATTCGAGCCAACTCGCTGAGGCCAAAAAGTAGGGGCCAACGAAGGCCTCCAGGTAATCTTGTGCTGCCGTTGGCAGATCACGCTGGTCACGGGCAATCCAGTTTGCGCGACAGACGTTGGACCCCCAGTAGGCAACGTTGGCAGACCAGGTATGGCCTACCTCGATCCGGTTGCCGGAAGCACTGGCAAGACTAATGCGATTCGGCCCTGTCTTGCAGGTCATGTGGCAACTGAGAGGAGCACCGTCGTACTGCACCGCTTCGGCCATCAGTTGGTGATCAGTAATGCCTGGACGCAAGGCGAAGTGCATGCGGCGGATTGCTTCAGACGCTTTGACATTGTTGATTTCAAAGATGGCAATGTCGTCTGCGGTAAGTGTGGTTCTTAGCCCTGTGTCTGAATCTACAAGCCAGGCGGACTGATTAGTGCAATTCTGCCAACCGGCGATTTCTCGTGCGGCATCCACTATGTAGGAGGGGATGTCGCTCTGGGTAGGGCTGGTGTAGGTCTTGGAGCCAATCAATGCCACGCGTGAGGACTCAGCGCAGCCTTCTTCACGAAGAATGTCTGATATGGAGCGTGGAGTAGTGCGGGTTTGGTCTTCGAGCGAAAATTGCCGGAAGAGTTCCATGCGTAAGTCACCTGATCGCCAAAGAGGACTGATTGGCAAGTACGACTGGCACTCATTGCCAACCAGAATGAGGGGCTTGGGATTTGCCGAGACGATGAGTATTGTTTCTTCAAATCGTGGATCGAAGTTTGTGAAGTAGTGCAGATTTGCGAAGTGTTCGCGGTCGGCATAGATCAATGCGATGTCGATTGAAGCTTGAGCCATGCGGTCGCGAAGGCTGGCTAGTCGATTTCGGAAGGTCTCTGCGGGCAAGCTGGGAGGAGCTTCCAGCTCGGGTGTGCTGGGCCAGTCGACTTCAATCAAACGAAAACTATTCATGCGGACTATGATTTTATCGAAACAAAAGTCTGGCTCAATCGTATAGAGACAATATGCGAAATTTCCAGTTTGCGCTGCGGACCCTGGCTAAGAGCCCTGTTGTCTCAATCGTTGCCATTTTGTCTCTAGCACTGGGAATCGGGGCCAACACTGCAATCTTTTCCTTGTTCGAGCAGACATTGCTGAGGAAACTCCCTGCCACCGCTCCCGAGGAGTTGGTAAACATTTCAGCGAATGGCCCTCGAAGTGGAAGCAATTCAACAAACAACGCAGGAAACCAGCAGTCGATTTTCAGTTATCCCATGTTTCGTGATTTGGAGAAGAGCCAAACTGTCTTCACCGGAATTGCCGCCCACCGAAGCTTCGGTGCCAATCTTGCGTACCAGGGCCAGACTAGCAGCACCAGTGGAATGTTTGTTTCAGGATCCTATTTCCCAATCCTGGGGCTCAAGCCCACCATCGGCCGTCTCTTCACTGTCGAGGATGACAAGAATCCAGGCGCTCACCCGGTGACTGTCCTGGCCCACTCTTATTGGAAAGAGAAGTTCAATGAGAACCCTGATGTTGTGGGCAAATCCATGGTGATTAATGGCGCTGTAATGACAATCATCGGAGTTGGCCCATCTGGTTTTCAAGGAACTACTCTCGGTTCGCCTGCTGCAATCTTTGTTCCCATCAGCATGAGAGAGGCCCTGACCCCCGGCTGGAAAGGTCTAGCTGAACGAAAGAGTTATTGGGTCTATTTGTTTGCCCGTCTCAAGCCAGAACTAAAAATCGAACAGGCACAATCCTCGATTCACGGAACTTATATCGCCATCATCCGCGATGTTGAGTTGCAACTGCAAAAGGGAATGAGCGAGAGAACGCGGAAACAGTTTCTCGAGCAACAGATGAAGCTGAGCCCGGGAGAAAAGGGTCAAAGCGGGTTCTTGAATACGGGCAGGGCTCCGATGGTGATCCTTACCTGCATCGCCGCATTCGTACTCCTGATTGCCTGTGCCAACATTGCCAATCTCTTATTGGCCCGTTCAGCCAATCGCGCCAAAGAATTTTCGATTCGATTATCCCTCGGGGCCAGCCGGGCTCAGGTTATGGCTCAGTTACTGATCGAATCTCTTGTATTGGCCTTGTTGGCGGGCATTGCCGGCGTATTCGTAGCCTACGCTACCGGAATGGCAATACTGACCCACGACCGTGGCATTCTCGCTGGCTCTTTCTTTATTTGCCGGTTTTCTGTTTGGCCTATTTCCTGCCGTTCATGCAACCAAGATGGACCTCGCTTCGGCTATGAAGGATCAGGCCGGGAATGTGTCTTCCACTACTGCCGCTTCCAGGTTTCGAAGGATTCTGGTGACTGCCCAAATCGGGCTTTCGCTGCTTCTGCTGATCTCTGCTGGAATGTTTTTGCGAAGCCTGGTCAACATATTGAAGGTGGATGTCGGCATCCGCACGGAGAACGTGATTGTCTTTGGATTGTCGCCTGATTTGAACCGCTATTCGCCCGAGCGCTCCCGGGCATTGTTTGAACAGTTGGAGGCTAAAGCAGGTGCCATTGCCGGTGTTCAATCTGCTGGCGTCTCATTGGTGCCCTTGATTTCCGGTAACAATTGGGGCTCAAATGTCACCGTGGATGGCTTTGCAGCGGGGCCGGATACGGACACGCATTCCATGTTCAACAGGATTGGCCCTGGATTCCTCAAACAGATGAACGTTCCCATCTTGAGAGGACGTGAATTCGAAACAAGAGACACCCTCAACGCCCCGAAGGTTGCAGTCGTAAATGAAGACTTCGAACGTAAGTTTGGAAACGGTAGAAGCCTGTTGGGACAGAGAATGCAGGAGGGGGGCGGCGGAAAGCACGATATTGAAATTATCGGAGTTGCCAAGGATGTGAAATATAGCGAAGTCAAGGACGCGATCCCTGCCTTGTTCTATACTCCCTACCGGCAAGACCCAAAAATTGGGTCAGCAAACGTATATATCGCGACGGCCATTCCCATAGATCAGGTCCTGCCGGCAGTGCGTCGTCTGGTTTCAGAACTGGACCCCAATCTCCCGATGGAGGATGTCAAAACCATGGAGGGCCAGGTGCGAGAAAATATCGGCCTGGATCGCATGATCTCAACGCTTTCGGGAGCATTTGCCGCCTTGGCCACGTTGCTTGCCGCTGTTGGGCTCTACGGAGTTTTGGCCTTTACGGTGGCTCGACGCACCCGGGAGATCGGGATTCGTTTGGCAATTGGAGCCGACGCCGCCAAGATTCGAAACATGGTGATGAAAGAAGTAGCCTGGATGGTTGGCATTGGTATCGTCTTCGGCCTCCCAGCCGCTTATGTATTGACTCAATACGCAGAGTCACTTCTCTACGAGATCAAGGGCAACGACCTTACTGTGTTTGCCTCAGGGGTCCTCTTGATTAGCGCAGTATCCTTTCTGGCCGGTTATCTGCCAGCCAGAAAAGCGATGCAGATCGAACCGCTCGAAGCGTTGCGCTATGAATAGTATCGATGGGCATTGATGAACTCGTAGCGCTGGATGGATTGAAACAATACCGTTGTCAGGACAAGCAAATCCTTTTGCATGAAGACCACCGCTGGGTTCTCCCCATGGTGGCAGAGGCTCAAGAGCGTGGCTTGCTTCCAAGGCCAGTACGAGTTGTGCTTTTCGACAGGCACACCGATGCGGCAGAGCCTGGAGAACTGAGTTGCGACATCAGTGTTGCAGGAGTCATGGACGCTTGCATACGGGAACTGAGTCACCACGACGATGACTGGATTGTGGCCGGAATCCGAATGGGTTTGCTGGCCGATGTGTTTATCTTCGGCGTTGACGACCGCATGGGAGACCTGCCCAAGGCCGTTGGTGAATATGGAATTTTCGGCCGCTTCGAAATGCCCGGCAAACTTGGGGAAGTGGGCGTCAGAGCCCGAGAAGTCTTGGACTGGAAGGAATCTCCTATCCTGCTGGACATCGATCTCGATTGTTTTGCCTACGCTTATCGTGACCGTGTGATGGCTTGGGATGAGAGTGTCTTTGAGAGTGAATTTGGCCCCAGTCTACCCGCGTTTCAGACTTTCATCGAGCGGGCAGGATTGATTACAGTCTGCCGCGAGGCGGGATGCTGCGGAGGAGAAGAAAATGCAGATCAAATTTGGCAGCTATTCTCGACGCGGCTTCTCGGTTTGAAGACTTGACAGCGTCTGCCAGAATCGCGTAGCTTCATACCCATGACCTCGAACAAAAGGCGACGATTACTCGCGCTGTGCGCCAGCTTCGGACTGGCATCCTGCGCAAAGCAGGAGAGCACTACTCCCAAGAGCCCGGGTGCCGGCTTGTCCATGCGCCCGTATGGAGATCGCAGTCCTTTTGAGAAGACGTTAAGGGGCGCCAGAGAGTCCACCAAGTCGATTGGCGTAGGCTCCAGCCGCACTCCGTTGCACGAGCTCTATGGCACGATTACTCCTTCTTCGCTGCACTTTGAGAGGCACCACGCGGGAGTTCCTGTGATTGATCCTGCACAGCATCGTCTCTTGATTCACGGCATGGTGGATGCGCCGGTAAGTTTCTCAATGGATGACCTCCGAAGGCTGCCTTCCATAACGAGGCCATACTTTATCGAGTGTTCTGGAAACGGCGGTGGAGAGCTGGCAGGAAATGCCGGTGCTGACGCAAGCAGGTCTCACGGGTTGCTTTCGAATTCGGAATGGACCGGAGTAAAGCTATCCACACTCCTGAGTGCAGCCAAGATGCAATCCGGGGCTTCGTGGGTGATTGCCGAGGGTGCTGACGCTTGCCGTATGGCTCGCAGCATTCCGATTCCCAAGGCGATGGATGATGCCTTGATTGTTTATGCGCAGAATGGAGAGGCAATCCGGCCTGAACAAGGTTATCCGCTGAGGTTGCTCCTGCCAGGCTGGGAAGGCAATGCGAGTATCAAATGGTTGCACCGCTTGCACGTGGCATCTGAACCAGCAATGTCGAATCAGGAAACGGCCCACTATACCGATTTGCATCCAACTGGCAAAGCAAGCATTTTCTCTTTCGAGATGGAAGCAAGCTCTGTGATTACGCGGCCCTCGGGATCGCAAAAATTGGCTGGCGCAGGATTTCATGAGATCTCCGGTCTAGCCTGGTCCGGCAGAGGTAAAGTTGCAAAGGTTGAAGTTTCAACAGACGGTGGCAAGGCCTGGCAAGCAGCAGTGCTCGATGAACCGGTGATGAGCAAAGCAGTGGTTCGTTTCCGTCTGCCCTGGCAATGGGACGGACAAGCTACTGTGATCCTTTCCCGCTGCGTCGATGAAACCGGATACGTGCAGCCTACCCGCGAACAGATCCTCGCGGATCGGGGGCCCAACAGCACCTACCACTACAACGGAATCAAGAGCTGGAAAGTTGAAGCCGATGGGAGCGTAAAGAATGTTTGAAGCGTTATTGCTTTCTACACTGTTGTCGCAGACAGTGACAGGGCGGCCGGCCAGTGCCGAAGAGATCCGCAAATTCGACATCACGGTGTTTCCGGATGGCAAAGGATTGCCTGCGGGTAAAGGCACCGCTGCTGCTGGAAAAGAAATCTACAAAGCCAAGTGTGCCGAGTGTCACAACGAAAAGGGTGAAGGCCGCGATCAACAGTATCCGCGCCTGGTTGGAGGGGTGGGGAGTCTCACCTCACCAAAGCCAGTCAAAACTGTTGGATCCTATTGGCCGCACGCAACAACCGTTTGGGATACGATCTTCAGGGCCATGCCATATGAGACTCCTCGGACGCTCAAGCCGGATGAAGTGTATGCCGTTACCGCTTTGCTGTTGCACTGGAATGGCATCATCTCTGAGACTTTTGAGTTGAACGAGAAGACGCTGCCTCAAGTGAAGATGCCGAATCGGGATGGCTTCATCCCTGATGCGAGGCCCTATCAGAAGTTGAAGAAGTAGCCGGCATGTGCAGAAGTATCAAACCTCTGTTCAACTTCGATCCTCCTGTTACCGAATCGGAGATTCAAGCTGCATCTCTTCAGTTTGTACGCAAAATTAGCGGTTTCCATCGGCCTTCGAAATCCAATGAAGCCGCTTTCTCCGCTGCGGTGGCGGAGGTAAGTCAATCTGCAGCGACGCTGTTGTCCAGACTGGAAACACAGGCCTTACCGAAGAATCGCGAGGCTGAGGCAGCCAAGGTAAAATTACGAAGGCGAAGCTATCCGGGTGCCGACTAGAATGAATCTATGGGGCATGACCTGGTTGTCTTTTTTGAACATCCCGAATGGCAGAAGCCGCTTTGGGCCGCACTTGATAAACGAGGTTTGAATTACAAGCCGTTTGATTTGAAGCAGGCTGCTTTTGATCCGGATTCGCTGCCGGAGGCAAAGCTCTATTTCAATCAGGCCAGCCCGAGCGCTTATGTAAGGGGCAATACGCGGGCAGTGCCATTTGTGCTTTCGATGATGCGCTCACTTGAGTTGTGGGGTGCCAGGGTCTTGAATGGTTCAGCTGCCTTCTCACTGGAACTTCGCAAGTCTGAGCAGTGTGCGCTGATGGCTGGCTTGGGGATTGGTCATCCCCGAACTTTGGCCTTTAATGATCCAGAAGCTGCCCTCGCCAACTGGAAGGGCTCCTGGCCCGCACTGGTGAAGCCGGAACAGGGCGGCAGTGGCGCTCGCATGTTTCTGCTGAATTCTCCAGATGAATTGCTCCGCCTTCTACGTGATCAACCGGAATTGTGGCTTCCTGACAACCTCTTGATGTTGCAGGAGTATTTTCCGGTCGATGCAGCCAAAGGCATTGTGAGGATGGAGTTTCTGGGGGGCAAGTTGCTCTACGCGATGCGAGTGGTTTCGCACGGAGCCTTCAATCTTTGTCCTTCAGAGGCCTGTAATCCCGAAGGGGGCGGGGAAGGGATTTGCGAGGTTCCGGTACACAAGCCTGCAAAACCTGTTGAGTTTTACCCCTACGGGGAAGTCCCTGCTGCTGCGGTTGAGATGGGGGAACGCATTGCCCATGCTGGCAAACTGGACGTTTGTGGCATCGAGTATCTGGAAGCAGCCGATGGCCGTTTGATCTTCTACGACGTGAACGCAAATTCCAATCTCCGAAAGCCAATTGGCGAGGCCTTCGGTTTTGATCCCTTCGAGCGAGTCGTGGATTTCCTTGAGCGCGAGCTGAGCTCGAAATAGCACTGAAACAGCTTTGGCACTTGAGATGCATTGCATTCCAGGTAGCATGAGGCCAGAAGCATCTGAAGTTCAAAAAGCGCTAGAACGAGTCGTTTCCAGCCCAGAGTGGGATAACAGTTCCAATTCGGAGGCGTTTTTGCGTTTCATTGTGGGACAGACACTCGAGGGGAACGGAGACGACCTTCAGGAGAACATCATAGGCGAAAGCGTCTTTGGACGAGAACCAGGCTACAACCCAAGGGTGGACAGTGTTGTTCGAATTGAGGCGATGAATCTTCGCGACAACCTTCTCAAATACTATGAAGGGTCAGGCGTTGATGACCCGATTCTGATTGAGGTTGCCCCCGGAAGCTACACTCCTACATTCCGATCGTTTGCTGTAGCTCCGAAAAAGGAAGCGCGTTCGTTGAATCTGAAGGTGCCCGCGGCGATTGCCGGCTTCTTGCTTATGCTTGCCGGTTCGGCCTACTGGATCTCCAAGGTAGACGGCAGTTCATTTGTTATTAAACCCAACGGGCTATTTACAGACCAAAAAGGGAATAGTCGTTCTCCCGCATTTTCTCCCGACGGAGAATGGATCGCATTTTCCCGTGATGTTGATGGTGTTTATTCGAACATTTATCTGCAGCCAGTGGACGGCGGATCAGCCCGGCTCTTCACCTTCGGAGACGCAATTGACCACGAGCCAGCCTGGTCTGCCGATGGCAAGCGCATTGCCTTCGTACGTCAAAGGGCAAGAGGCGGATTCAGCTTGATGGTAAAGGACGTTGGAGCGCAGACATCTTCAGAAACAGCAATTGCTGATTTGGAGGCTCGGACTGCCTTGGATTGGACCAAAGATGGCGGCGCAATACTGGCAGCAGACAAGCCCACAGCTGCTTCCCCATTTGGAATTGTTCGTATTGAAGTTCGAGGGGGAAACAAAACACAAATTACCGAAGCGCCGATGGACAGTGCCGGAGATGGTGACCCCAAGTTGAGCCCCGACGGGCGATGGCTCGCATTTGTTCGCAGTCAATCCAGTTCGGTTGAAGATGTCTTTTTGATGCCCGCAAGTGGCGGTTCTCCGAAGCAGATTTCGAGTACCCAGAGACGCGTAGGAGGGCTTTGCTGGACTCCCGATTCCAAAGCTCTGATTATTTCTTTGGAATACCAGGAGTCCAAAAGAGGTTTGTGGCGATATCCACTGGATGGAAGCCCCGCAACAATGATCTCCAAGGTTGATGGTGCTCCCATCTCGCCAACAATGCCAGCCCGAGGTAAAGGCTTGGCTTATGTTCAAAAAACGGTGGATACCAATCTTTGGGGAATGGACCTGGCGGGGAAATCAGAGCCCCTTAAACTCACCAGCTCCATTGAAATGGACAGTGGGCCGAAGCTTTCTCCTGATGGGCAGAGGCTCGCCTGGAGGAGTGCCTCAAGCGGTGCGAACGAGCTTTGGGTATCAGGAAAAGATGGTTCTAATCCAGTCATGTTAACTCGTTTGGGTGGTGCCGTATTGGGCCCTGCGCAGTGGTCCTCAGACGCCTCGCAACTCGTCTTCGAGGCCCGCAGAGAAGGGGCATACGAAATTCTGACGATTCCCAGTGCTGGTGGAAAGCCCAAGGTCTTGTTCTCCAGTGATGCCAGTACAAGTGCACCAAGCTA
>JAPKYY010000609.1 GCA_026394095.1 Acidobacteriota bacterium
ACCCCTCAAACAAAGTTACAGCTTGAGATCCCCGCAGCGCCACCGTATTCTTTGATTGCTCCCGCAAGCTCCCCGAAACTCCCAGAATCCTCACTGCTTCAATTCCACATGTTCGCTCGACACAATCAAGCCCGCAGCATCCACCAGATTCAGGTAGTAAACAGCAGCCCCTTCAGGCACCACCCCACTCACCTTCTTTTTCTTCTCGTCAACCGTAGCCGCCACCGTCTCCCACTTCCGGTCCTGCCACCGCCCCGTATCGCTCGTAAAACAAAGCTCCGCCTTCACCGGCCGCGCCTCCCCAGAGTAAGTCGCCCAACCCGGGCCCTGCTTCGATATATGCATCAATCTAGGCCCACCCATCAACCTCTCCTTGGCAAAAGCAAACACCTCTTCCGGCTTCGCCCCATCCGGATGGCTATGCTTCATCCGCACCTGCAAACTCAGTAGTCTCTCCCCCTGCGGCATCCGGTAAGACTTCTGCCACGATCGCATCACATAAGCAAAATCGTTCGTCCCATTGATCCAGAACAGAGGCCGCTTCGCGCGCGCCAAATAGGCAGAAGGGTCCCAGTGCTGCAGCCACTTCGCCGCCCGGTCCGGCCCCAGTTTCTCAAAGTCCTTCAGCCATGCCGAATCCTCCCCCAGATACCCACACCCATATACCGGAACCCCAAACCGGAACCGTGAATCCACACTCGCCACAATGCTCGTCAGATACCCACCCCAGCTTATCCCGGTCAAGCCAATCCTCCCGGCATCCACCCCGGGCTGCGTCCTTAAAAACGAATGCGCTGCAATGGAAACCGCCACCGCATGATAGGTCCACTGATCCGTCAGCGGCTGATCGACGTTCGCAAAATCCCCCCACCCGGCCGGCCCTGAAAACTCATGCCGTACGCGCTTTGGATTCCACAGCTGCCCAGCCTCAGCCTTCGACGGCACCGTCCCCACCGTATCCACCGCAATCGCCGCAAACCCGCGCGCATTCCACATCCGCACCCATTCGGCAAAAGCCGTCCCGCCACCACCGTGCAGCAGTACCATCCCCGGTGCTTTAGCCTTCCCCGCAGGCACACCATAATACGCAAAAGCCCGGGTCGGCTTGCCCTGATACAAAGGCCCTGCGATCCAGACGGCCTTCACCCCGGCCTCTTCCGTTTCAGCCGGCCAACTTTCGGCCTTCTGAATCCTCCACGGCAAATCCCCAGCGATCGCCAGCCCGGCTACAGCCAGCAACAAAAGCATGCGCATCACTTCACCTTCTCAAACCGCAGATCCCAAACCCGGTCATCGCCCACGCTCAAGCCAACCACCTTGCCCGCTGCATCCCGGCGAAACAGGATCGAACCCTCTCCAGACCGGAAGGCATCCTGAAACGTAGGCGTCAGCACCATCCGCTCGCCCCCGCCAATCCTCAGCGTCAAAGCCCCACGGGCATTTACTGCCACAACCAGCTTCGACCCCGTCTCAGGCGTCGAATACTCACCGGCAAACGAAGCAAGTTCCCGCGCCATAGGCCTGGCCTGCTCTACCTTTTCATAAACCGTGTCCCCGTTCTCCCCGGGGATCAAAAGCTTACCGCCCTCACCAGGGGTCAATACAGCGCCACCAGGCAAAACCAGACGCCCATCCTTCTCCTTCACCTCCACCGCCGAGTTATCGCGAAGCTTTCTGTACAGCCCAGCCATGCCCGTAACATTCATACTGCTCGTCTGAACTGCATTCAGCTTCACAGCTCCAGTCCAAAGCCGTGCCGTATCGCGACCCAGATTCGTCGGCACTGCCTGTGCCGAATTGCAAAGCACTGCTACAGAAAGCCCCTGATCTGGATAGCGCCCAAGCCAGGTCCGGTACCCGCCAGTAGCGCCCGAATGAGCCACTTCTCTCAAGCCATCGACAGTAGTTACCTGCAATCCAGCCGCATAAGCAATCGTCTTCCCGTTAGTGAGCACTGCGGGCTTCTGCTGCAACTCCACCATCTCCTTGCCGCCCACCTTGTGCTCGACAAAATTCTCATTCCACTTCAGCAGGTCCGACACGGTAGTCAACAACCCTCCCGCTCCGATGATGTTTCCAATCGGTGTAGCCTGCTCAATCTCTCCATCCGCCCGCTTCGTATAAGCCAGTGCCCGGCCTGGAACAATCGCCCGAAAGTTATCCCGCCACCTGGTATTGGTCATCCCCAATGGCCCAAAGATCTTCTCTTGCGTATAAGCCTGAAACGTGGTTCCGTTGCCCAGCGCGCGCTCCACCAGAATCGTCGCAATGTTGTATCCAGTATTGGAGTAGCTATAAGCACTCCCCGGGTCAAAATTCAAAGCCTTCTGCCGCGCAGCAAAGCCGAGCAAATCCTGATTCGAGAGAACCGTTTCATTCTCATCACGGCCACTAAAAGTAGCCACCGGCCGCCACTCCCTCATCCCGCTGGTATGGCTCATCACCTGTCGAATCGTCACCGCAGCCGGGGCCCCGGTCAGTTCCGGCAGATACTTCCCCATCTTGTCGTCGAGCGAAATCTTCCCCTGCTGCGCCAGTAGGATCAATGTCGCCGCCGTAAACTGCTTTGCAACGGACCCGCTCTCAAAAATCGTTCCCGGCCCAATCGCCACGCCCCGTTCCAGATCCGCCATCCCGTATCCACCAGTCAGAACAACTCTCCCACCCTGCGCCACACCCACCGCGCACCCGGGTGTCTGCCTGTTAAAGGCGGAGAAGATCTTGTCCACCTGCATCTGCCGCGTCATCGGTTGCCCGAACACAGCCATCGAAACAAAAACGAGAAGTGAAACAATGCGCATGAAGCACATCATACTAGCCACGCCGTCTCGGGTCTATTGGGACAAAGCCCGCCTAAGTACTACGGCGATTTCGTCGAGCCCTGCACGCTCAGCCACCGCAAGTGCAGTCATTCCCTTCAAATCTCGAACCTTCAAATCCGCTCCCAGGCTCAAGAGGGCCTCCACCGCCCGCATCTTCCCCATTGCTGCCGCGAAGTGAAGAGGCGTTTGTCCCTCATCGCGCGTCCGGGCATTTAGCTCCGCCCCATGCTTCACCAGTTCCCGAATCACCTCCCCGCTATCCCCAAGCGCCGCCTCATGAATCGGCTGCGTACCCGCCGGGCTCACCGCATCGAGCCGCGCTCCTTTGGCAATCAATACCCGAACCGCTTCGATGTCCCCCTTAAGTGAAGCCTCAGCAAGTGGCGAGATGCCATTTTTCCCAGCCTGATTCGGATCCACACCCATCGCCAGCAGCATCTTTGTCACATCACTCTGCTTACGTCCCACTGAAGACTCAAGAGTCCACGGCGCCGGCCCTTCCTGTGTGCCCCCCGCCGTCTGGGTCAAAGTCTTAAGCGCCATTTGGATCCGTTGGTCCCCGGTCTTCTCACCTGCAACGAGCGCCGTCCGCCCCTCACGGTCGGGCACCTTGGGGTCAGCACCAGCCATCAGCAGAAGTGAAACACAAGCCAACTTGCGAGAATCGATTGCAACGTGCAGCGCACTCCGGCCCGATTCATCCAACTCGTTCAACGAAGGCTTCTGAGCAAGAACCTCCTTCATCCGGTCCACTTTGCAATCAAGAGCCGCCCGATGCAACTCACCAGCCTGCAGCAACAGCAAAATGATCAACACCAAAACACCTCCAAAGTCCGGGCAACAGATTCAGTCTAAATTCGATGGACGTATCTTGCATCCTTTGGTCACTCCCGAATCCGCATCTATACTCAAATCATGGACATTGTTCTTCGCATTCCGGATGAAGTCGTGCCATCTCTAAACTCTGAGCCCACAATCCTCGGTCGACAAGCCCTCGAAGCGCTCGCGCTCGACCTCTTTGCTCAAGACAAGATATCCGAACACGAACTTGGCCTAATGCTCGGAATGGACAATCGCTTTGATGTAGATGCTTTTCTGAAGTCGAAGAACGCCCAACCCTCCTACACCCTCGAAGACCTGATTCGCGACCGGGAACTTGCCCGAAATCTCTTCCCTAAAGAGGTATGAGTCTTCTCGTTTCAGACACTTCTCCTATCAACTACCTGGTGCAACTCGAAGCCATTTCGATATTGCCAACTCTGTTCGGAACGATCCAGATTCCTGAGGTAGTTCTCGCCGAACTCATGCATCCGAAAGCTCCAATCCTGGTTCAGGCCTTCGCACAAGCCCCTCCTGAATGGCTCCACATTGTGCCAAATCCGCAAGATCTTCAGCCGAAAGCAGGGCTCCATCCAGGAGAACTCGCAGCGATAGCTCTTGCCTCTCAATCCAATGCAAGCGTGCTGCTCATTGACGACAAACGCGGCGCACGCGCTGCTGCTGAATTAGGCATTCAGACTCTCGGTACTCTGGGAATTCTTGAAGAGGCAGCCACCA
>JAPKYY010000565.1 GCA_026394095.1 Acidobacteriota bacterium
GCTGCGGGAGATGTTGTGATTCTGGAGGAACAAGACCGCAGGCTCTGGCATAAAGAGCAGATTGCCGAAGCGCTGCCACTGGCTGCAGAGGCGTTTCGTGGGGGCCCGGGGCCCTTCGCCATTCAGGCTTCGATTTCTGCCCTGCATTGCAGTGCGAATCGGCCAGAAGATACCAACTGGCCACAAATCCTGAAGCTCTATGACTTGCTGTTGCAGATGAAGCCATCGCCGATTGTGGAGCTGAACCGGGCGGTTGCTGTAGCGATGGTGCATGGGCCGGTGGCCGCGCTTGAAATCATAGAGGCGCTGAGGGCGGATGGATCTATCGAAAACTACCACCTGTTGTATGCAGCCAAGGCAGACCTGTTGCGTCGCGCCGGAGCGAACGAAGAGGCGATCCTGGCCTATCAGCAGGCGTTGACGCTGGTTAGCAACGAGAGCGAGCGTCGATATTTGCAGCGCCGGCTGCATGAGGTGCTAGGCGTGGTGCTTTGGTTCGTACTGGCAGAAGGGATCTGAGGCCAAAGGGTCGCCCGTTGCTTCGTAAGCTCTGGCGCGAGAGCCACCGCAGAGCGTGTGGTACTCGCAGTAGCCACAGCGGCCTTCAAACTGGGTGGGGTCGTGGAGGGATTGAAAGAGCGGGGAGTCGCGGTAGATGTCGACTAGACGGTCTCGCTTGATGTTTCCGGCGGCCAGGGGCAGAAAGCCAGCGGGGCAGATTTCGCCACTTTGCGAAACGAACATAACGCCGTGGCCATCGCGGATTCCGAAGCCGCGAGTGGAGTTGCTGCGCATGATCTGCTCGCCAGTCATCCCTTCAGCGCGCATGGCGTCGAGGGCCACGCGGCGATAGGAGGGGGCCTCGGTGGTGGCAACGATGAAGGGTGCGGTCTTGGCCGTCTCATATGCCCAGTGCATCATGCGTTCGCCTTCGTCTGGGGAGAGCGGGTCGAGTACTTTGCCGCGGCCGACGGAGATCAGAAAGAAGAGGCTCCAGCGGGCCGGCGTGAAGGGCTTGAGGAGTTCGTAGATGGCTGGAATGTCGGGGGCGGTCTCTTCTGAGACTAGCGTGTTGACCTGCAGCGGGAGCTCCAACTCCTGAGCCCAACGCATGGCTGTGAGTGTACGGTCAAAGGTGCCTGGCACGCCTCGAATCGAATCGTGATGAGCAGATGTAGAGCCATCGAGGCTCAGGCCAAGCCCGGTGACGCCGTGGGCTTTGAGTTTAGAAAGAATGTCTTTGGTGAGGGCTGGAGTTGCGGCTGGAGTGATCGAGGTTTCGATGCCGAGCCGGTGAGCCTCGTCGATCAATTCATAGAGGTCTTGACGCTCGAGGGGATCTCCACCGGTGAGGATCAGATGTGGCATGGGGTCGCCGAAATCGGGGATCTGGCGCAGGAATGCCAGGCCATCGTCGAGAGTCAGTTGATCTGGGTGTGCAGAGGGAAGGGCTTCGGCACGGCAATGGCGGCAGGCGAGGGCGCAGGCTTGCGTCATCTCCCAGTAAATGTTCATTGGGGTGTGGGAATAGTCGCGCGCTGCGTGTCGCATGATTACAGCCTACTGAACTTAGCCCGAGGATTCCAGCCGGCTGGCGTATCATAGTTCGTTATTACGCCATTCTCCATGCTCAAAACTACTTGCTGGATTCTACTGCTTCTGATCGCTCTGCCAGCGGGCCTTGCGGCGCAAGCTTCGCCCGAGTTGGGGCTGCCGATCTTGCGGACGTATTTGCCGCGAGACGTTGGATTTTCGAAGCAGATCTGGAGTATTTTGCAGGACAGGCGCGGGGTGCTTTACTTTGGTGCTGGACAGGGGATCTTTGAGTACGATGGGGCAAACTGGCGCAAGATCAAGGTTGATTCGAACGTTGTTCGTTCTCTAGCCCAGGACACCGACGGCAAGATCTGGATGGGTGCCGCTGGCAGTTTTGGCACCCTTGAGATCGATCGCCAGGGATCGATGCAGTACCAGCCGTTGACTGAAAAGATTCCGGCCGAACACAGGGATTTCACCGATGTATGGCAGGTTTTAATTACACCGAAGGCGAAGTACTTCCGGTCTTACCAAAGGATCTTTCGATGGGATGGGCAGCGGATGCAAGTGTGGGTGTCGAAGTCTCGATTTGAGGCACTCTCGGAGGTTCGCGGCCGCATCTATACATCTCAGGGCGGAATTGGGCTGCAGGAAATTGTCGGGGACGAATTGCGCGATTTGCCGGGTGGCGAGGCCTATAAGGGCTCTGCCAAGTTGTTCATGCATGCCTATGACGACCGCCGCATGCTGGTCTCTGCCCGAAACGGGAAGCTCAGCCTTTATGACGGAGAAAAATCCACTCCCTTTCCGACACAGGCAGATGCATATCTGGATAAACATGATCTCTATGTTTCGGTGCTGCTTCCCGATGGTGGCTTTTGCCTGACTACGCTTCGTGGCGGTGCGGTGGTCATCGATCATGACGGCCGCCTGCGCCGGACCATTGATAAGGAAACTGGCCTATCCGATCCTGGCGTATTGAGCGCCATGATGGACAGGGATGGGGCGCTATGGCTGGGGCTGGGTACCGGTATCGCAAGAGTGGATGTCACCTCCCCGATTTCGCTCTTCAGCGGGAGTGCGCCGAATGGTTTGGTTCGTCATCAGGGGACGGTATATGTTTCGATGGCGACGGGTGGAATTGCGTTGCTGAAGCTGGTTGGTGATCCGGCCACCGGGGTGGCTAAGCTACAGCCGATTCCCGCCAAGTTCAACCAGGCCTGGACGCTGCTCTCCTACAAAGACCCTGCCGGAAAGGTGCCTCCCCAGTTGATTGTTGCCACTGCGAACGGCGTGATGAAAGTTGAAGGAGACAAGGTCGCGCCACTGATTCCCGGCCTTGAAGGACTTACGCAAGCCTCCAATGGTCTGATCGTGTCTAGAAAAGATCCGAACCGGATTTATGTTTCTCACCTAGGTGGCCTTTCTTCCATTCGTTGGGAAGATGGCAAGTGGAAGGACGAGGGGCGGCTACCCAAGTTCTCAGGAGGAGCCGGATTCGGCTCTGAAGATTCTGAAGGGAACTATTGGCTTGGTTCGGCCCCAGGTGAAGTAGCGCGGGTGGAAATGCCGGCAACGGGGATGCGGGATGGCAAGATAGTGCGCTTTGGGGCCAAGGACGGAATCGAGCCCGGGTTGAATCTGTTGACGGGGGTGGCTGGAGAAATATATACGGTTGGTTCAGATTCGCAAAAGGCATTGCGTTGGGATCGCCCCAGCCAGAAATTCGTGCCCGATGCGCGTTTTGTGTTGCCCTTGAAAGATGCCGGGCAAGTCTACTTCTTTGAACTCCCAAGTGGTGATGTGTTTTCTTACACCAGGTCTGTGATTGGACAGCGCCAGGGTATTTTCCGCCGGAATGCAGATGGCAGTTTCCGGCTTGAAGAAGAGCCTTATCGCCGCTTGTCTTCCGCAGGGATCTTCGCCGTCGTGCAGGATCCAGACGGGGTGCTCTGGTTCGGCTCAGAGCAATTGATTCGATTTGATCCCAAAGTGAAGGCCGCTGGAATGCAATCGTTCTCAACGCTGGTGAGGCGGGTTAGCGCGGGTACGGATGACGTTGTCTATGGCGGGGCTGGGACGTTGAAAGCCAGTCTGGCGCCGGACCGCAACTCGATGCTCTTTGAATTTGCCGCTACCGCTTATGGTGACGAGGATGAAACCACCTACCAATACCATCTGGATGGTGCGGACAAAGACTGGTCTGCCTGGGCCAAGCAGAAAGAAGCGAGATACAGCGGATTGGCTCCCGGGTCTTATCGCTTCCATGTGCGTTCTCGGGCACTGGACGGGCGCATGGGCGAGGAAGGGGTTTTTGAGTTTCAGATCGATGCTCCCTGGTATCGCACCAATCTTGCCTACGGCGTTTATGGGTTAACGCTGCTGTTGCTGGCGTTGGGTGCTCGTCATCTGGTGGTTCGGCATGAGCGCGAGAAAGCAAGCCGGGAGACGGCTGAGCTTGAGGCTCAGGCGAAGGTGCTGGAAGCTACAGTGGCCGAGCGTACTAAGGAAATTCGCACGCAGGCAGATGAGATTGCGGCTCAAAAGGACAACATCGAACTGCTGAGCGATATCGGTAAGGAGATTACCGCGTCGCTGGACCTCGACACGATTCTGTTCAAGCTCTATGAGTGCGTCAACAAAATCGTGGATGCGAGTGTCTTTGGGGTGGGCCTGTATCGACCGGAAGAGAAGCTGATTGAATACAGTCTGGCGATTGAGAACGGGAAGCGCTATGCGCCGTATTCGCGCAGCACCGAAGACAAGAATCAGTTTGCAGTGTGGTGTATTGAGAACCGCAAACCGGTGTTGCTGAATGATGTCGAAAACGAGTACCGCAGCTACATCGCGGAGTATCAGCATGGGGCACGAGCGCTTGAAGATGGCAGCTTTGCCAAAGCACCGGCTTCGATGATTTATCTGCCGCTGATTGCGCAAGACCGCGTTCTCGGCGTCTTGAGCCTGCAGAGCTTCAAGAAAAACGCTTATACCGAAGAGCACCTTTCACTCTTGCAGAATCTCGCTTCCTATACGACGATTGCGCTCGACAATGCCGGTGCCTACAGGCTGGTTAATGAGCGGGAGCACGAGATCAGCGAACGGGCCAATGAGCTGGCGACGATCAACCGGATCACGCAGGCGCTGTCGACACAGCTGGACATGCAGGGACTGATTCAACTAGTGGGTTATCAGGTGCGCGATGTGTTTCATGCCGAAATTGCCTATGTGTCGCTGCTGGACCGGGCGACGATGATGCTGCATTTCCCCTACACGTTTGGTGAAGAGGTGCAGTCGCGGCCCTTTGGAGAAGGCCTTACTTCGCAGATCATCCGCACCGGGCAGCCCTTACTGATCAATGAAGATATGGTGGGCAACAGCAGCCGGTTGGGTGTACAGAACATGGGGCGGCGCGCGGCATCTTACCTTGGGGTTCCGATCCCGGCTGGCGGGGAGATGCTGGGCGTTATTAGCGTGCAGACAACAGAAGAGGAAGGCCGGTTTAATGAGGCTGACCAACGCTTGCTGTCGACCATCGCTTCGGCAGTTGGTGTTGCCGTACACAATGCCAAGCTCTTTGATGAAGCCCGGGTGGCGCGGGCTGCGGCTGAAGAAGCTGATGCGGCGAAGAGCTCGTTTCTCTCGACGGTGAGCCATGAACTGCGCACTCCGCTGACCTCGGTGCTGGGCTTTGCCAAGATTATTCAGCGACGGCTGGAAGAGCGGATCTTCCCGCTGGTGCCTGAAGAGGACAAGAAGATTGCGCAAACCAAGCGGCAGGTGAGTGAGAACCTGAGGGTTGTCGTTAGCGAAGGGGAACGCCTTACCAAGCTGATCGACGATGTGCTCGACTTGGCCAAGATTGAGGCGGGCAAGTTTACGTGGAACATGGCACCGGTTTCTGTTTCAGAGGTGATGGAGCGGGCGGTCTCTGCTACTTCGTCGCTCTTTGAGGCTAAGAAGCTGGAGCTGATTCGGAAGATCGAGCCTGGCATGCCGGTGGTGACTGGTGATAGCGATCGCCTGATTCAGGTAGTGATCAATTTGATCTCGAACGCGGTGAAGTTTACTGATGCAGGCTCGATTACCTGTTCTGCTGCGATGCAGGATGGCGAGATTGTGGTGAGTGTCGCCGATAGCGGGATTGGCATCAAGCCGGAAGATCAGCCGAAGGTCTTTGAGAAGTTCAAGCAAGTGGGCGATACGCTGACCGACAAGCCCAAGGGTACCGGCCTTGGCTTGCCGATCTCGAAAGAGATTGTCGAGTATCACGGTGGCCGCATTTGGGTTGAGAGTGAGATTGGCAAGGGTAGCGTCTTCTCGTTCAGCCTGCCGGTGGTAGGTGGGGCGTCGACGAAGCCACGCTCGATTGATATTGAATCGCTCGTCCGGCAGTTGCGGGATAACGTTGCGACGCATGAGTCGCGGCCGAAGACGGTGCTGGTTGTCGATGACGACCCGCATATCCGATCCTTGCTGCAGCAGGAATTCACTGAGGCGGGCTATGCAGTGCGCCTTGCCGAAGATGGCAGGCAGGCGCTTGCGCGGATTCGCGAAGAGACTCCCGGCATTGTGATTCTCGATGTGATGATGCCGGAGATGAATGGCTTTGACGTTGCCGCGGTGCTCAAGAACGACCCGGCGACGATGGATATTCCGATCATCATCCTGTCGATTGTCGAGGATAAAGAACGTGGTTTCCGCCTTGGGGTGGACCGCTATCTCACCAAGCCGATCGATACGGTATCGCTCTTTCGCGAGGTGGGGACTTTGCTTGACCAGGGCAAGTCGAAGAAGAAGGTAATGGTGGTAGATGAAGACGCCTCGACCATCCGGAGTCTGGCTGAAGTGCTTGAGGCGCGCGGGTATCACGTTGTGGAATCTAATGGTGCCGAGCTGGTAACTAATGCCGTTAGCGCCAAGCCGGACATCATCATTTTGAATTCATTATTGTCGAGTAGCGATGGCGTGCGCTCGCTGAGATTTGAGAAAGGCCTTGAGAACGTTTTGTTTCTCATTTACCAGTAACTGACATGAAGATCCTGATTGTTGACGACGAACCACATCTGCGCATGTTGATTCAGCAGACGCTTGAAGATCTTGAAGATGAGGGCGTGGAGTTGCTGACCGCGACCAACGGGGAAGAAGCTCTGGAGACGATTCGCACTGAAGAACCCAATCTTGTTTTTCTCGATGTGATGATGCCTAAGAAGAATGGCTTTGATGTGTGTGATGCAGTGAAAAATGAGCTGGGGCTCACGCATGTGCATATCGTGTTGCTTACCGCCAAGGGGCAGGAGTTCGACCGGCTGCGTGGGCAGGAAGTTGGAGCCAATCTCTATATGACGAAGCCGTTTGACCCGGATGCGCTGCTGGCCAAGGCTCGCGAAGTATTGGGGCTTTGATTTCATGGCAGTTTTGGCATTAAAAGCTTTACTGAGCCAGAGAAGTGGCGTGTTGCCTGTGGTTCAGGCGCTGGTGGAGGCGCTTGGTGGCAACATCGCGATTGAGGATGCTGGCGGCAAGTTGCTGTTTGGGGAAGCCACAGCAGGGCCCTCCCGCTTTCCTGTTTCGGTTGAAGACGAAGTGCTTGGATGGGTAAGTGGAAGTGCTGAGGCAGCAGCTTCGATTGTGTCGTTGCTTGGGCACCTTGCCGCCAAGGAACTGGAGCGCCGTGCGCTTGCCGGTGAGGTGTTGCATCTTTATCGCGAAGTGCATTTGATCGGGCAGTTGTCTGAGGAACTGGCGGCTGTGCTGGACGCTGCCGACGTTGGGCAGGCTGCGCTTGAGCAGGCTCTGCGATTGATCCCCGGCACTCACGCCGGTATTCTCTTTCGGGAAGATCTGGATGGGCCGTTGCGGCCACTGGGCACTCATGACGCGCCATTGGCACCTGAATCGCGCTTTGTGGCGTCGGTGCTGGAACGTGGTGTAGCCGAGATCGTGAATGACTATCCGGCCGATGGTCGAGCTCTGGCCGAAGAATCTTCTCTTCGATCTTTGATTTCGGCTCCTCTATTGACCAAGCAGCGAACGATCGGATTGATTACGTTGGCTGATACGGGCGGGGCCCCTTATTCTGCTGCGCACTTGAAGCTGTTGAACACAATCGCCATGCAGACGGCAGCGGCGATTGAGAATGCGATTGCCAGTCAGCAATTGCTGCATAGAGAAGTGGAGCGCCAGGCGTTGAAGCTCTACTTGCCGCCGCAGGTGGCGGATCTGATTGTCTCCTCAGGTGGGACATCGCAACTGGCCGGAGTGCTGCAGCCGATTACCGTGCTCTATGCGGACATACGCGGGTTTACGACGATGTCTGAGGAGATGGAAGCGCGCGATATTGTGCAATTGCTGAATGAGTTTTTCACGGCGATGAGCGGGGTAATCTTCCAGTGCAACGGGACGCTGGACAAGTTTATTGGGGATTGCATCATGGCGTTGTTTGGTGCGCCCGTGCCTTCAGAGCGTGCAGCGCAAGATGCACTCGACGCCGCAATGGGGATGCAGCAGGCTCTGATGGTGCTGAACCAATCGAGGATTGAGCGGAATCTGAGGCCATTTCAAATCGGTATCGGATTGCATTGCGGGCTGGCGGTAGTGGGCAATATCGGCTCTGCAGACCGGGTGCAGTACACGGCGATTGGCGACACAGTAAACGTGGCGGCGCGGTTGGTGAACAAGGCTGCCGGCGGGCAGATTATTGTGTCTGAGGCGATCCGCGAGAGCCTCCCTGATTTTGCCGGCTTTGACGCACTGGGTGAGGTGGATCTCAAAGGGCGTGCCAGCAAGATGAATATCTATTCAGTGCGCGATTAGGGCTAGCGCGGAAAGACGGATAGAATCAAGTGCCATGAGTCCAGAAACTTCGCGCCGGGATTTGCTTTTTGCGATGGCACAGGTTGTACCGTACGTACCCAGGCAGAGTGACCGGCCCGAGGCAATCGATACCGACGAAGCCGGCTTTGAGAGCATCTTCGATGGCAAGACGCTCGATGGCTGGCAGGGAGACCCCAGGTATTGGCGAGTGGCGGATGGGCTAATGACAGGCGAGATTACGCCTGAAACCATAATCAAGAGCAACACTTTCATCATCCAACTATCGCAGCGTTGTGATTCCCGACAAGGTGACCCCGGCGAATCAGTTTGCGATGCGCGGATACCAGTGCGACATCGATGGGCAGAATCGCTATACCGGCAATAACTATGAAGAGAAGGGGCGATTGTTTTTGGCAACGCGTGGAGAGGCCACCCATGTGACTGGCGTTCGCAAACCGGTGATTGTGTCGCGACTGGAAGACAACAAAGTGTTAGCTGGGAAAATCAAGACCGGCTGGAACTCGGCGCATCTGATCATTCGCGGCAACGTTTTGATTCATAGCATCAACGGTCAGATGATGAGCATGGTGATTGACGACGACCCAGCCCGCGCAAGGCGAGGGCAGATCGGTGTCCAAGTTCATGTTGGGCCGCCGATGCGGGTTGAGTACCGGAATTGGCGGCTCAAAAGGTTTTAGGCCAGAGCCAAATTCAGGTTTTCAATGGCTTCGTCAATTTCGGCTGTGTTCTTAAAGCCCACAGTTACACTATCGACTCCGGCATTCTGGAAGGCGAACTTCATGGCGGCCTGGCGGTCTTCACGACGGGTGAATGCGCCTTCGCCGATCAGCTTCATACTGATTACTCCCATGCCCTCGGAGTGGACTTGTTTGGTGTGTGTCACAACTTCGGGTACGTTGCCGGCCTCGCGGGTGTTGTAGTCTTCGGCATCCATCTTGGTGCCGTTGTGGTTCATGCGGATCATGGCAATCTCAAGCCACTTGTTTTGCGGGAAGCGGCGGAGGGCGGGCAGGCCATGTACTGAGGCTCCGTGCCCAACGACGGCTTTCTTTACCTTTGCCTCGAGGATTCCGTCCTGCCATCGGGCGGTGTCGGTGGGCCAGGTGGCGACGTGCTGGTAGTGCAGCAACATCACATCGAAGTAATCGGTGTTGGCGAGCTTGCGCAATTCGTCGAGTTTGGCCTGAGGGTCAACGCCATCGCGGGTAGTGACCTTCGACATGAGGCGATAGGAATCGCGTGGGATTCCTTTGAGCGCAACGCCAAGCATGCGATGCATGTCGCCATAGCTCTCTGCGGTTTCAAAGAAGCGAATGCCGTTGTCATAGGCGTGGCGCACGAGCCTGGTGAATTGATCTTGCCCTAATTCGCGCTGGGTTCGGCCGCTCATTGTGCCAGTGCCGAAGGCGAGTCTGGTTACTTTGACACCTGACTTGCCGAGAGTTACCCAATCGGTTGCCTTGCCTCGCGCTGCCTGAAGAGGCAGAACGCTCGTACCGGCCAACATGCCCGCGGCCAGTCCGGAATTCAAAAATCTGCGTCTGGAACAAATTGCCATGAGTCGATCCTCCGAATGAACGGAATCGTATCAGGTTCTGCGACCGATTGCACCGACTTGACAACTATCTGTAATGTATGAAAACATTTCCACAACGCATATGGTTTACTCCAAAATGTTTCTGCTCGCGATTCTGATTGTGTTGCCGGTTGCAGCGCAAGCGCCCAACTTCAAGCCTCAGCAACGGCGGTGGTGGGCCATTCAGCCTGTGAGCACGACAGCACCGCCTGAACTGGATGAGGCCGGGAAGGCGTGGGCCCGTAACGAGATCGATCATTTCATTTATGAAAAGCTCAAGGCCAAGAAGCTTCAGCCTTCTGCCCCAGCGAGTCGAGCCGCCTATATTCGTCGCATCACTCTTGACCTGACAGGACTGCCACCCACTCCTGCTGAAGCGCAGGCATTCCTGAGTGACAACAAAGAGGGTGCCGAAGAGCGGCTGGTGGATCGTCTTCTGGCCAGCTCTCGCTATGGCGAGCGTTGGGGGCGGCACTGGCTCGATGTCGTTCGTTATGCCGATAGCGATGGCTTCAAGCAGGACGACACGCGTCCCAATATGTGGCGCTATCGCGACTGGGTGATTCAGAGTCTCAACGAAGACAAACCTTATGACCGGTTTATTCGCGAACAGATCGCCGCTGATGAACTTTACCCGGGAGATCTCAAGGCCCTGCCAGGGATTGGCTTTCTGCGGCTTTTTGAAGACGAATTCAATCAAGCCCATATCCGCTTGCGCCGCCAGGAGTTGTTGAACGATTTGACGGACAACACGGCCTATGCGTTCATGGGTGTAACGCTTGCGTGTGCGCGCTGCCATGATCACAAGTTCGATCCGCTTCTGCACAAGGATTACTACCGGCTGCAAGCGCATTTCGCCAATCTGCATATCGTTGACGATGCCCCAGTCGTGCCACCTGCGCAAGTAGAAGAGCATCGCCGCCAGATGGAGCAGTACCGCCAAATAGCCAAACCTACGTTGGACAAGATCGAAGCACTGATGCGTGTGCCTCGTTTGAACTTTCGCAAACAATATACAGAGAGGCTGCCGGAAGAAGTACAGGCGATCATCGGAATGCCTGCGGCTGATCGCAGCCCCATTCAGTGGCAGATCTATCACAAGGCCATCACGCAGATTGAAGTGCCCGATTCCGAGGTGATTGCCAAGCATCTCGATGCTCCCGGCAAGTTGAAGTACAAAGCTCTTCTGGTCGAACTCGATCAGTACAAGGCCCATTTGCCGAAGCCACTTCCAGTGGTACAGATCATGCAGGATCAGGGGATCGCCGTACCTGCTACTTATGTCCTGCGTGGAGGATCACTCGATTCGCCGATGGACGAAGTGGCCCCGGGAATCTTGAGTATTCTCGACCCAAACCCTTCTGTTGTGAAACCCATTGCCGAGCTCAATTCGAGTGGCCGCCGGACTGCTCTTGCCAATGCGCTGGCAGACCCGAAAAATCCTCTGACGACACGTGTGATTGTGAACCGCGTCTGGCATTATCATTTTGGCCGTGGAATTGTTGCAACCCCCAATGACTTTGGAGTGATGGGTGAACGCCCCAGTCATCGCGAATTGCTGGACTGGCTGACCGCCACCTTCACTGGTACCGATGGCTGGAGTCTCAAAAAGCTCCACCGGCGTATCTTGCTGAGTGCCACCTATAGACAGTCTTCAGAGTTTCGTGAAGAAGCTGCCGCAATCGATGACGAAAACAAACTGCTGTGGCGCTATCCTCGTCGCCGGCTCGAAGCGGAATCGATTCGTGATTCGATGTTGTCGGTTTCCGGTTTGCTTGATCCCAAGATGGGTGGCCCGGGTGTGTTCCCGAAAGCTCCGGAAGGTACCGAGATTCAGGAAGGCCGCCACTGGAAGAAATCGAGTGGCCCTGCTGATGAGTACCGGTCCAGCGTTTATATCTTTGCGCGACGCCTGGTACGTTACCCCATGCTTGAGAGTTTCGATGCCCCACTGGCTTTTGAAAGCTGTGGGCGGCGTCAACAGACGGTGACTCCCGATCAGGCGCTGGAGCTCATGAACGGGGAAGCCACTGCGGGCTTTGCCCGTGCATTGGCCAAACGCGTATCCAATGATGCCGGGCAATCGAATGAGGCGCTCGCTGAACGTGCTTATCGCTTAACGCTTGGCCGTGCGCCTACTCGACAGGAGGTCGAGCGTTCTGCGAGTTTCCTTGCCATACAGGCTGCCCTTGCTGGGGGTGCCGAAGGAGCATTGGAAGACCTTTGTCTGTCTTTGCTGAGTTCCAGCGAATTCATTTACATCGACTAACCCATGGACCACACAATGAACTCAATCACAACCCGTCGCGCGCTCTTGCGTGGCGCAGGCAGTGGCCTTGGAGCCATGGCCATGGCCGCCTTGCTTGCTGAAGAATCGCAAGCTGCTACCGTTCACGATCCAACGATCCCGCGCAAGCCGCATCACACGCCCAAGGCGAAATCAGTCATCTTCCTGTTCATGGAGGGTGGCCCGAGTCACATTGATCTTTTCGACCCCAAGCCCAAGCTGAATGAACTTGCGGGCAAACCCATGCCCGAGAGCTTCGGCCGCCCCATCACCGCGATGGGCACTGCAGGAAATACGCTGATGGGCTCGCCTCGCAAGTGGGCTCAACATGGGAAGAGTGGACTCTGGGTGAGTGAGCTTTATCCTCACGTGGCCAAGCATGCAGACAAGCTCGCCGTGCTGCGATCCTGCCAGTGTGATGGGCTCAATCATGCAGGCGGTGTGAGCCAGATGAACACAGGCGATATCCTCTCGGGACGTCCCAGCCTGGGTGCGTGGGTCAATTATGGCCTTGGTACTGCCAATAAGAATCTGCCCACCTTCGTCAGCATGATCGACGAGCGTGAGCCCTTCGGCAATGCCAAGAACTGGGGCTCCGGCTTCCTCCCTGCGGTGTATCAGGGTACCCTCTTTCGGCAGGGACCGAATCCAATTCTGAATACGAAGCTGCCTGCCGGACAGACGGATGAACGTCAGCGCGCCCGGCTTGCTTTTCTTGAAGCACAAAATCGCGACTACCTCAGGGGCCATGAGGACGATTCGACGCTTGAGGCCCGCATTCGCAGCTTCGAACTGGCCTATGCATTGCAGAAGTCCGGGCCTGAAGTGGTGGACCTTAGTAAAGAAACAGAAGAGACAAAGACGCTCTATGGCCTGGATCAACCCGAAACGGCAGTATTCGGCCGCAACTGCCTTCTTGCTCGCCGCCTGGTAGAACGAGGCGTTCGTTTTGTAGAACTCTATTGTGGTTCGGGCAGCGGCTGGGATGCGCATTCCGATCTTGAAGGCAACCCTGCAAAGTGGTGCAAGGCGACCGACAAACCCGTTGCGGCATGGCTCGAAGACCTGGCTCGTCGAGGGATGCTCGACGACACGCTAGTCGTTTGGGGCGGTGAATTCGGCCGAACGCCATTCAATGAAAAAGGCAATGGCCGCGATCACAATCCTTGGGGCTTCACGATGTTCTTTGCCGGCGGCGGTGTTAGGGGTGGCCAGGCGATTGGCACCACTGACGAAATTGGCCTCCGCGCTGTCGAGCGTCCTGCACATGTTCACGATATTCACGCCTCCATTCTCTGGCTTTTGGGTCTAGATCATTTGAGACTCACCTATCAGCACAATGGCCGGGCCGAGCGTCCCACTATTGTTGCTGGAGAGCACATGGTGAAAGAGCTTTGGCAGGGTTAATCCGAAGATGCCTACTATCCGTGATGTAGCCGCCAAGGCCAAAGTCAGTGTTGCTACCGTGTCCCGTGTTCTTAATGAGAGCGGCTATGCCGATCCAGAGACACGCACACGTGTGCTGAAAGCAGCAGCCGAGCTGGATTACCAGCGCAACATCAACTGGAGCAGGCTCAAGAGCCAAAGCTCGCAGACGATCCTCTTTCTGCTTGGAAACCGCCAGCAATTCAATGCGATGCACATGAGACTGCTGGTTGCCTGTGAGCGGACACTCAAATCTCACGGCTACGACCTTATCTTTACCCGCCATGAATACTCGGGACAATTGCGGCCGGCTGAGATTCCTCTGCCCCGCATGCTCGAACAATCGGGAGCTATTGATGGAGTTCTGCTGGCAGGTGTGCACCATCAGAACCTGATCCAGGTACTGCAAAAGC
>JAPKYY010000785.1 GCA_026394095.1 Acidobacteriota bacterium
ACTCACCTCGCTAAAGCCCGTCCTGTCGGCCAGCGTCACAAACTTCATCGGCCCCTTGCTGGTCGGATGAATCCGGTCCGCGACAATCATCCAGGCCACCGCCACCGTCCTACCGAAGAACTTCGCTGGCTGCTCCCGCAATTCCTGCGCCGTCACATAGCGTCCCCAGTCGAGATCCGGCGCATAATAATCCAGCGGATGTACTGTCACCGGAAAGCCCAGCAACTCCGCTTCCCACCGCACATTCGCCCCACCCCCACCAAAATCCGGCTCCTCGCTCACAAACAACGGGTCACTCGGCTGCCCGCCACGCAAACTCATCCGCGATAGCCGCCAGAAGAGCCGCCCCCGCGTCTCGCCCAGCCCATCAAGCGCTCCCACCTTGAGTAAACTCAGCCACTCACTCTGCGACGGCTGCGCCCGCCGGTAAAAATCTCCAGCATCGCGATAAGGCTGCCCCGCCGCAATCCGCAACACCACCGCCTCACTCAAACCCTTCACCTGGTTCAGCGGCAAACGAATCGTCACCCCGCTCACCAGAAACTTCTCGGCATCACTCGAATTCACGCAAGGCGCTGTAAACTTGGCCCCATTCCGCAACGCCTCCAGCACATACACAATCTGCGAATAGAACCCACGCCGGCACGTCAGCACCGCCCCAAGAAACTCCACCGGATAGCGCATCTTCAAAAACGCTCCCTCATAAGCCTCCACCGCATAAGCCGCCGAATGCGCCTTGTTGAACATATACCAGGCAAACTCCCGCAGCATCGCCCACACTGCCTCAATCGCTCCTTCGTTGTGGCCCCGCTGCCGCGCACACTCGCGAAACTCCTCTCCCATCGCATCAATCTTCCGGTGGTCGCGATTCTTCACAAGCAACCTCCGCAACGTATCGGCCCGGCCCCAGTTCATCCCTGCAAACCCGTTCGCTACCAGCAGAATATGCTCCTCATAAACCAGCAGCCCATAGGTCTCTTCAAGCAATGGCTCCAGCGTCGGATGCACATACGTCACCGGCTCGAGGCCCTGATGCCGCCGCGCAAACATCCCCTTACGGCCTTCATTCGCCGCCCCCGGGCGGATTACTGATTCAATCGCCGTCAGGCAGTTGATATCGCGGCAATTGGTCAGCACCAGCAGGTTCACCATATTCGGGCTCTCGATATGAAAGACCCCGCGGGATTCCCCTCGCGAAATTTTCTCCCACGTCACTGCGTCTTCTTCATCCACCGGCTCTGCCTCGTGCCCCGTATTCACGCGGATGTTCTCCCGTGCTTCCCGCAACACACTCAGGCCCGCCTGGCCGAGCAGGTCCATCTTCAGGAGGCCCAGCTCCTCCACATCATCCATCGCATAATGTGTGGTCAGGATATTCTTCGCACTCCGAAATAACGGCATTCGGTCGGCAATCGCATCGGCTCCAATCACCAGTCCGCAAGGGTGCATCGTACGATGCCGCGGGATCCCGTCAAAACGCCCCGCCATCGCAAGAATCGTCTTATAAGGCTCCTCGTTCACCGGCAAATGCGCACACTCCGGATTGGTCTGTACCGCCATCGCCGCATCCCCCGAGAAGTAGGGAATGTGTTCGGTAAACCGCCGCACCTCACGCTCGGGAATCCCGTACACCTTCGCAATATCCCCAATCGCCGCCCGGCCCTGAAACGTGTTGTAAGCCCCGATCATTGCCACATGTTCTTCGCCATACTTCTCAAACACATACCGCACCACCTCCTCGCGTTTATCCCAGGGCAGATCGAGGTCAATATCGGCCAGCTTCTGAAACTGCATCCGCTCCCGGTTCAGAAACCGCTCAAAGCAAAGATTGAACCGGAAGGGGCAAATATTCCCGATCCCCAGCGTGTAACAAACCAGACTCCCCGCCGCGCTCCCCCGGGCCAGCGTCGCAATCCCTCGCCCATTCGCCCACCGCACGATATCGGCAAAGATCAAAAAGTATTCGGCATACCCAACGTCGCCGATCACGCTCAACTCCCGGTCCAGCCGCTCCATACCGCCCTCGGGCAACTGATCCCCGTAACGGACGCGCATCCCCTCCACCGCCATCGCCCGCAGCTCCTCCATCGCCGGCCGCGCACTCTCATACTTCGGAAAACAGATATCCCCCAGCTCAAAATCAAAACGGCACCGCTCCGCCACCGCCCACGTGTTTTCGATCGCCTGCTTGAGTTCACCCATTTCCGCCATCACTTCAGATAGAGCAGGGAAGTGATAGTTCCCAGAGGACTTCTTCAGCGGATGCTCTTGCCCCATCATCGTCAGCGTCCGCATACTGGCCAGCACTTCCCAGCGCAGCGCCTCCTCCGGATCCCGCATGCCGTAGTGCACGTCATTGGCAACCACCGTCGGCACCTTCAGCCGCCTGGCCCCATTCAGTAATACCCGGGACTTCCGCCGCTCCGCCTCATTTCCGAAGCTCAACCCAAACAGGAGATTCCGCCCGTAAATCTCTCGATACAAATCACAATTCGGGTCTGCATCTACTCCGGCAATACAAATCAACCCCCGCGCATACCTCGCCAGATCTTCCGGCCCCAGCCCCTCCTCATCCTGAAACCGCGTATGCTTCTTTGCCCGCACGCTCAGCAGCCGGCACAGATTCCGGTAGCCTTCGGCACTCTCGACAAGCAGCGTCATCCGTGTCCGGTTCGCCAGCGTCACCTCGCAGCCAATCACCGGATGCACCCCCGCCGCCCGGGCCGCTTTATAGAACAACACCGCCCCTCCGAGCGTGTCGGTATCGGTCAAAGCGACCGCCGGCATATCGCAGGCCACTGCCCGCGCTACCAGCGCCTCAGGCGAGAGCGTACTAT
>JAPKYY010000064.1 GCA_026394095.1 Acidobacteriota bacterium
ATGTGGCTCATGGCCGGCCAGGAATTGCTCAAAGAGACGCTCCTTCAACCCATCATCCACACGTCCAGCCCGCGCCAGTTCCTCAAGTGGGGACAAACCCACCTGTCCGAGCACCGGCCCCACCTGATCCGTCAGCAACAACCGGAAATTCGCCAGATTCGCATCCCCAAGTGTCGACCGGTGCCGCATCTCAAACACCAACTCTTCGTCCTCATTGAGCGTCAGCGCCTCAGCCAGCGTGAACACAGCCACATGCTCTTTGTCCTTCGGCGAACCAAGCGTCGTCCATCCATTCCTGGGGTCATCGTCGAGCGTGTCCTGCACTTTGCCGTAGTTGTTGTTCTTCTCTTTGTCGGCTTCAAAGTCGGCAACCGCTTTCGAAAGAAGGACATCCCTCACCTGCACGCTCCCCTTCTTGCGCACCTGCAACTTCACGTCGGTCAGCAAAAACTCACCAGACTTGCCGCGAGACAAAGGCGGCAGCACCTCAAGCTTCAAACCAGTGATCTTTTGCTTCGGTAGAGCGGCGATCACCCGGTAATCATCCTGCCTGGGATTCGGCCCCTTGGCGCGAATCACTCCGTCGCTCGAATCCTGCACCAGCACCGAGCCTTCACTCGCTTCAAGACTCTTGGCCTGAACCCGCTTCCAGGGAGAATACGTGGGCAACAACTGACTTCGTTGTGTCTTGAGCCAGCCCTCAAACACCGGCCGCGCATCCTGGCGAACTGCCGCTTCCCTTGCCTTGCGTGCTTCAAGCAATGTCTTCACTTCGGCAATGGCCCGCGAAGCGTTTTGCGATTCATAAGACAGATAAGGCTTCGCCTTGGCACCTGCCTGGCCATCCTCATCAATGCTGTTGAAGAACGCCGTCATCGAGTAATACTCTTGGTGCGAGATCGGATCAAATTTGTGGCTGTGACACTGCGCACAGCCCAGTGTCAGCCCCAGCCATGCGGTACCTGTGGTGTTGGTTCGGTCCAGCACATAGTCGATGCGAGACTCCTCCGGGTCCCGTCCACCCTCACCATTCGTCATGTGATTCCGATGGAAGGCAGTCGCGAGGATCTGTTCTTTCGAAGCCTTTGGCAGCAGATCTCCGGCCAGTTGCTCCCGCGTGAACTGGTCGTAGCGCATGTTGCGATTAAAGGCCGAAATCACCCAATCCCTCCACGGCCAATTCGTTCGATTCGAATCAGCCTGAAATCCATCCGTGTCGGAGTATCGTGCAACGTCCAGCCACCACATGGCCATACGTTCGCCATAATGCGCGCTAGCCAGCAGGGCATCCACATAACGCTCCCCGGCACCCGCAGTCGTGTCTCGCAAGAAAGCATCAAAGGCTGCCCCGGCGGGAGGCAATCCAGTCAGGTCAAAAGACCAACGCCGCGCCAGTTCCACCTTGCCCGCCACTGGCATCAAAGACAACTTCTCACGCTCCAGCCGCTTCCGCACTAACTCGTCAATCGGATTTCCCTTGCCACTCAACTGCACCTTCACCGGCAACTCAAAGGACCAATGCCGCTCCCACGAAGCGCCCTCTTCGATCCATCGGCGCAGCAAGCCCGCTTCCTCATTCGTCAGCGGCTTCTTGTGTGAATACGCAGGCGGCATTAGCCTCTTCGGGTCCTTCGGCTGCACGCGCGCAAGCAGCAGACTTTCCTCTGGTTTACCGGCAACAATGACCGCGCCATTCTTTCTGGCCGCAACCGCACCCTCGCGGGTATCCAGCCGCAGCCCTGCCGCACGAGACCCGGGGTCCTGGCCGTGGCAACTCAGACACCGGTCTGACAATAGCGGCAGGATCTGCGTTTGAAACCGCACTTTCTCCTGCTGTGACCAGGCAGAGCCTACGCCCATCACTAACAACACCAGAAAACCACGCATGCCACCAGTTTCATGCGCCTCAACTCCGCAGGCAATGCTCAATTCGACTCCAAAAGTTGTACTATTCGATCATGGAATTTCTGGTGTCGCTCTACGGCACAGCAAGCATCGCGCACCAGCAGATCTTCTACACAATCCCGCGTGCCGGCCACCTCATCGCCGGCAGCGAACACCGTATCCGCCGCGACCACTTCCCCGGCCACGAACTCATTCTCTGCCTGAAAGGCAATGGATCTGTAAGAGTAATGGGGCAAACACACCCCGTCGGGCCCGGTGACTTTGTCTGGGTCAACTGCCACCATCCCCACGAGCATGGCGGCTCTGCCGAAGAACCCTGGGAGGTGCTTTGGGTCCGAATCGAAGGCCCGGCGCTCGACCATATGTGCCGTATCCTATCGGTCTCTGATCGCCCCGTTTTCCCGTCTTTCGACCTCGCAAGCGCCAAACCCATCTACAAACGAATCTTCGATTTGATGGCTGGAGATTCTGCTCTGGCACCCGCCCGGCTTCACGCCGAAGTGGCTCAACTCCTCTCACTGGCCTTTTGCTCAAGGCAGGAATCGGAATCCCAAACGATCCACATCCCGGCAATCCTCCGCCGCACCATTGAACACCTGAAGCTCTTCTACTTTGAGCCGCACAGCGTCGACACCCTGGCCGCCAGCGCGGGCCTGAGCACCTCACATTTCTCAAGGCTCTTTAAGTCCGCCTTCGGCACCAGCCCCATCGACTGGCTTCGGCGTGAGCGGGTAAATCAGGCCAAACGCCGCCTCACAGAATCCCGCGATGCCATCGAAGAGATCGCCACTCAAGTCGGCTATCGAGACCGTTTTTTCTTCAGCAGAGATTTCAAGAAACTCACTGGCTACTCCCCGCGAGAGTTTCGCCGCCGCGAGGCGTCCCAGCGCTAACCCGCGTTATCCTAAGCCTTCATGCACCGTGAATACCATCGCTGGGGCAGCCCCCACCTGCATAAGGACATGCAGCTCCTTCAGTTCGGCCACGCTGGCCATCCAGTCCTCGTCTTCCCATCTTCCATGGGCAGCTTCCACGAGTACGAAGACCAGCGCATGGTGGAAACGTTGTACGACCGCATCAACTCCGGCCAGCTCATGCTCTTCTGTGTCGATAGCGTCGATGCCGAATCCTGGTACAACAAATCGATCCACCCGGCAGACCGCGTTCGTCGTCACGACGCCTATGAGAAGTACATCCTCCACGAAGTGCTCCCACTGATCCGCCACCGCTCCGGCCGCATCGACCTCACCGTCC
>JAPKYY010000650.1 GCA_026394095.1 Acidobacteriota bacterium
TTACCCGAGCTCGCAAAAGATCCCAAAGCTCCCATCACCCTCCACCACCTGCTCAGCCACTCCTCCGGAATCCATGACGCAAGAGACAACCAGGGCAGCACCCTCCGCCAGTTCATGGACGCCAAAGACTTCTTGGATTACGTCTCTAAACTCCCCATCGACAACCCACCCGGCAAGGAATACAAATACAACAACGCAGGAATCACACTCCTTTCCCTCGCCCTCGAACGCATCGCCGGAGAACCACTCCACCTCTATCTCCGAAGAACCCTGCTCCGGCCCATGGCTATCCAGTCAGACGATTGGCGCACAGACAAGAAGAACAGATCTCCTTTCTTTTTCGGCCTCTCCATCAACGCCGAAGACCTCGCCAAAATCGGCCAACTCATCATCAACGATGGCCAGTGGCAGGGCCAGCAACTGCTCTCCCCAGAATGGATCCGGCTTTCCACACAAGAAGCCGGCAACACCACCAATCCACGCCTCGGTCTGATCTGGTTCTTCCAGGCATCGACAACCCCAGGTACAAAGCCTGCCCTGATCCAGCACACCGGCGACGGCGGCAACTATTTGCTGATCTTCCCCAAATACAACCTCGTCGCCGTCCGTCTCCGCCCCAACAGCAACAAGCCCGACCCACTGAAAGATTTCCCCAATCTCGTCGTAGACCTCTTCATCCGGCAATAATGGATTAACACCCATGAGCGTCCACCCTGCCGCTGGCACCCATCCAACAACCCTTGTCGATCTGGCAAAACTCGAAGCCGCTTACTATAGTCTTCACCCTGATCCCGCGAACCCGGCCCAACGCGTATCGTTCGGCACCTCCGGCCATCGAGGCTCCTCGCTCAACACAACCTTCAATGAGGACCACATCCTCGCCACCACCCAGGCCATTGTTCTCTATCGCAAGATACAGAACACCAACGGGCCCCTATTCCTTGGCATCGACACCCATCCCCTCTCGGTCCCCGCCTACCGCAGCGCCCTCGAAGTTCTCGCCGCAAACTCGATCGAAGTCCGCATCGCCCCAAACGACGGCTACACCCCCACTCCAGCAATCTCTCACGCGATCCTAAACGCAACCAACGCCGACGGCATCGTCATCACTCCTTCCCACAACCCGCCCGAAGATGGCGGCTTCAAATACAACCCACCCACCGGTGGCCCTGCCGGCAGTGAAGCCACCACCTGGATTCAGAACACCGCCAACGAATTCCTCGCAAACAAACTCCACGGCGTAAAGCGAATCCCCTTCGAGCAGGCCCTCAAAGCGCCAACAACAGTCGAACACGACTTCATGCGTTACTACATCGAAGACCTCGACAACGTCATCGACTTCGATGTGATTCGCGCCTCCGGCATCACCATGGGAGCCGATCCCCTGGGCGGCGCAGGCGTCCACTACTGGGCCCCCATCGCCGATTACTACAAACTCAACCTCACCGTAGTCAACGACAAGGTCGACAAGACCTTCTCCTTCATGACTCTCGACTGGGACGGCAAGATCCGCATGGACCCGTCCTCGTCCTACACAATGCAGGGCCTGATCGGCCTCAAGGATCGCTTCGATGTCGCCTTCGCCTGCGACACCGATCACGACCGCCACGGCATCGTCACCAAGTCCGTCGGCCTCCTTCCACCCAATCACTACCTCGCCACCTGCATCCACTACCTCTTCACCAACCGTCCCGAATGGGGCGCAAACACCCAGGTCGGCAAAACCATCGTCAGCTCCTCGATGATCGATCGTGTCGCCGCCCAGATCCACCGCAAGGTCTACGAAGTCCCGGTAGGCTTCAAGTGGTTCGTTGACGGTTTGGTCGATGGCAGCCTCGGCTTCGTCGGAGAAGAAAGCGCTGGCGCCACCTTCCTCCGCCGCAACGGCAAGGTCTGGACCACTGACAAAGACGGCATTACCGCCGCATTGCTCGCAGCCGAAATCACTGCCAAGCTCAACCGCGATCCCGGCGACGTCTATAAGGAACTCACCAGGACCCTCGGCGATCCCTCCTACGCCCGCATCGACGCCCCCGCCAATTCACAGCAAAAGAAAATCCTCAGCAACCTCAAACCAAGCGACATCAAGGCCACCACACTCGCCCGCGAACCGATCCAGCACATCCTCACCACCGCCCCAGGCAACAACCAGTCCATCGGCGGCTTGAAGCTGGTAACCGAAGGTGGCTGGTGTGCCGCCCGCCCCTCAGGCACCGAAGACGTCTACAAGATCTACGCCGAAAGCTATCACGGGCCCAACCACTTGCAGCAAATCCAGCAGGAAGCCCAACTGATCATCGCCGAGGCCTTCAAACAATGAGCACCCTCCTCCTACATTCCGTCAGCTATGCAGGCTTCTGGGGCCAACCCGCCCTAAGCGTAGAACAGATCATTGACAAAGCAAAAGAGCTCGGCTTCGGCGGCGTCATGCTCGCCGCCAAGCGTCCACACGTTTCGATCCTCGATTACAACGAGGCCGCCCGCACCAAGCTCCGCCGCCTCCTCGAAAAGAAGAAGCTCAAGAACCTCTGCCTCGCCGGCTATTCCAACCTCACCGCAGACCTCGAACATCCCGACGTCCCCACCCTCGAGATCCAGACCCAATACCTGATCGAACTAGCCAAACTTGCTCATGATCTCGGCGGCTCGATGGTGCGCATCTTCACCGGTTACGAGAACCCCGCCCACGATTACACCCGCCAGCTCCGCATGATCGCTGCCGGTCTGCGCGAGGCGGCCAAGCGAGCCGCAGACTACAACGTCACCTTCGCCGTCCAGAACCACCACGACCTCGCCGTCGGTTACGAAACCCTCCACGATCTGATCACCCAGGTCAACCACCCCAACTGCCGTGCTGGCTTCGACGCCTGGGCACCTGCCCTGCACGGCGCAGACCTGACGCAAGCCGCAATCCTCATGGCCCCCATCACCGTCCACACCACCGTGGCCGACTACGTCAAGCGCCCCCGCTACAAGTACGATTCCGCCCTGGTCAACTACCGTGAAGGCCTCCCCTTCATTCAGGCAGTCCCCATGGGAGAAGGCTTCAT
>JAPKYY010000536.1 GCA_026394095.1 Acidobacteriota bacterium
GCTTCCGCGTCGGCAACATCGAGGTCTATCTCCTCGACACCCGGGGCACCCGCGACCTCGGCGACTTCGACAACCCCAAACGCCAGGGCCCCCTCATGCTCGGCAAGAAGCAACACGAGTGGCTCAAGGCCTCCATGTCTAAATCCGACGCCGACTTCTTCTTCCTCGCCTCCAGTGTGAACCTGATGATCCCCCACATCGGCTCACCCACTTCAGAGGACCCCATCGCCGGAAAAGACGATGCCTGGACGGCTTTCCTCGCCGAACGCGAAGAGCTCATCCAGTTTTGGGACAAACTCGGCAAGCCAGTCATGGTCATGACCGGCGACCTCCACAACAGTTGGTCTGTTAAGGTCACTGATCGTGTCTGGGAATTTGCTGCCGGCCCACACAACTCTCAAAACCACCCAGCCAGAAGTGAAGGCAGCCGTCCGCCGAATGGCCCCTACGATTCCCGTGGTCGCCAGTGTGAGATCCGCTGGTCCAGCTACATCCGCAACGACGTCCCGGCCCGCCTCCGCTGGTGGCCTATCTTTGCCGTAGCTCAGATCAACAACGTCTTCCCCAACCCTGCCCCAGACGGCCATATCCGCTGGGTTGCCTACCCTAGGCCACACGTCATTATTCAGTACTTCGACGGCGTTACCGGCGATCTGCTATACGCAGAGCCGGTACACCACGCCTAGTTACCAAACCAGCCGCGCGCCGATCTGCACCCGCCGGCCCGGGTCTGCCGAGTTGATCACGCCAAAGCCAGGCCCACCAAACGATGAACCAGGATTCCCGAAATTCGGATGATTGGTCAGGTTGAAAAACTCACCGCGCAGCTGCAGCTTGCGCCGCTCACCCAGGGGAAAGTTCTTCAGCAGCGAGATGTCGATATTGATCTTGCCATCAGCCCGCACAATGCCAACACCACTGGTGCCATTGCGAAAGGCCGCCGGCTGTGCAAAAGCGGCCGTGTTAAACCACCGGCCCGGAGTCCGTTCACTGGGTTCCAGATTAGGATTCCCAATCACATCGGCCCTCAAACCACCAGCCGAAAAATTGTTCCGTGTATCCACCTGCGTCGTCACCGTAAACGGTGCCCCGGCCTGCAGCAGCGCATTCACACCCAGGTTCCAGTCTCCCAGCACCCAACGCACCGGGTTGTTGCCCTTCAGGAAGCGTCTCCCCTGCCCAAACGGCAATTCGTAAACGCTGGCAAAGGTCATGCGGTGTGGCACGTCGTTGCCGCTATAGCCATAGTCCAGACGCCGGTTGTAGAAGTCAGAATAAGGCCCTGCATCATTCCCCACCTGCGAGCCGCCTTCACTGGTGTTGTTCAAGAACTTCGACCACGTATAAGTACCAAGAAAATTCAAACCATTCGAAAACCGCTTCTCAAAGCGCGTCGACAGCGCGTGATAGCTTGAATCCCCAAGGCTCGGCAGCACCGCCGTCACACCGCTGAATTGCGGATAAGGCCGAAACTGCTGCGAAGTGCGTCCCGCTGCCGCCTGCTCCAGCGGAATCTGGTTCAACGAGATATTGCTGCTTGCCAGCTTGTGCGAAATGTTGCCCAGATAAGTTGCCTCCAGCAACACTCCACCCTTCACCACATGCTGCAATCCCATGTTGAATTGATGAGAGTAACCGGTCGAGCGGCCAAATTCATAAAACGTCACAGCCGTATTCGGTGCCGCACCAACTCGAACCGATCCAAATCGATCATCAAGAGTCGGTGCAGTCAGGCTCGAACTCGTCGGCCCCTGGCTCAAAACAAAAGGATGTGTAATGCCCTGATCCGGGCTCACCAGCGTTACCGACTTCTCAAAACCAAGACTCGCGCTCGACGGCGCCCCTGCGTCAAAGGGATGCGCGAAATAGACACCGTATCCACCACGCAAAACCGTAGTATCTTTGCCAAACATCTTGTAAGCTAGGCCCACGCGAGGGCCGAAGTTATTGAGGTCCGTGCGGTAAGGCGATGTCGGCCAATTGTTCTGCCCCATAAACTTCACCACCCCAGGGGTTCCGCTCACCGGATTAACCTGATCGGTTGCGAAGCCGTTCATCCGGTTGCTGACATCCATAATTGGCGTGTCCAGTTCCCACCGCAACCCAAAATTAACGGTCAAATCGCGGTTCACTTTCCAGTCATCCTGAACAAACCAAGCCCAGTAAGTACTTCTGCGGTCGAGCACATCAGTCTCACGAACCGTGTAGTTTGTCATCAACCCCAACAGCAGCGACGCCATCCCGTTGCCAGATGCAGCGGTGCCAGGCTGGCCAGTTGAGAAAGGCACAAAGTTGAACGACCCCGATGGGCTCGGCCGGTTGATCTCATAATTCATACTCTTGCGATATTCAAAGCCCAACTTCAGATTGTGACGGC
>JAPKYY010000241.1 GCA_026394095.1 Acidobacteriota bacterium
ACTCGCAATGTGTTCGCGATCTTCTTCATGACATCCTATGGCATCCCGATATGGATGCGCCCCTGAGCATCCACAACTTGTTGGATTTTCGGCTCAACTACTTCAGCCGGTTTGGCCGCCACAACGGGTGCCTGTAGTCGCTTGGATTCGCCGTAGCGCTTCCCTACTTTATAGACGTAGTCAATCGTTTCCGGATAAGGAGGAATCCAGCCGTGCTTCTTAACCGCCGCCTCGCCCGCATTGTACGCGGCGAGCACCAGCCGGTCATCACTGAATTTCGTTTTGAGATAGCGCAAGAATTTGACCCCTCCCTCGATGTTCTGACGAACATCAAAGGCATTGGTCACTCCAAGTTGACGGGCTGTCGCAGGCATCAATTGCATCAAGCCCATCGCCCCCTTTGGTGAAACAGCATTCGGGTTGAAGTTGCTCTCCACCTGCATCACACTGCGCACCAGCAGCGGATCTACCCCATGAGTTGCAGAACTGGCTTCCACGATTTCGTCCAATTCCCGGCGAGTCGGATTCACAACCTTGGCCTCAACCGGCACAACAGGTGTCGTCTCGCGAGCAATCACTTCTACAGGAGGAACTTCGCGTGGCAGCATCAATTGAGTTCGTACCAGTCGCCCACTTCCACGATCTACCCGTACTGTCGTACGGACGATCCCCGCGTCGGCACACCACAACGGCAAACCGGCAAGGCAGAAGCACGCTAGGCTAAAACATAAGCGCCTCATCTTGTTCCATCTAATCATATCTGAAAACTCTTTTTGAATCAATGAATTATGCTCCACAGTCCACTGCTCTCGCCCCAGTAGGCGCCTTCTTGCTTGCTGGCGGTGCCAGTTCCCGCATGGGTCGCGACAAAGCGCTGATTCCCTTTAGGGGTAATCCCTTACTAGTACATCTGGCTGAATTACTGAGATCCGTCTCAGTCGATTTCCACATCATCGCCCCTCCACAAAGGTACGAATCCTTTGCGTACCCAATCCTCCCGGATCTCCGCGACAACTGCGGCCCGATGGCCGCCATCGAAACTGCCCTGTCCCACTCCCCGCACCCCTGGAACTTCATCGTTGCCTGCGACATGCCGCTGCTCAGTGCAGACTGGCTCATGACTCTCCGCGATGCAGCCCTCGCTTCAACGCAAACAGACTGCGTATCCAGTGCAACCGCACCGGATTCACCCAATCCACTGGCCGCCATCTGGAACCGGACTGCACTTCCGACGGTGCGTAGCTTCCTCGACGAGGGCAATTTTCGCGTCCGCAGCCTGCTTTCTTCGCTAGAAACCAAAATTCTCATCCCACCAGACCCGCAAATCTTGGCAAACTGGAATCGTCCCGAAGATCTTTCGGGCTTAATTGGCGAAGGAAAGGCAAACAGTGGCCGTTGAAGGTTTTCCCTATTACATTGAATTCCGGCACGTGTATAAGACGTTCGACAGGCCCATTTTAGTCGACACGAATTTTTATGTTCCTGCCGGAGAAACCGTAGCCATCATCGGACGTAGTGGTGTGGGTAAGTCCGTTTCCCTCGGCCACATCATGGGTTTTCTCAAACCCGATCAGGGCCGCGTTATCGTCGGCAACCGCGATATCACTTTCTTTGACGAAGCAGAGCTCCGCAAAATCCGCAAAAAAGTAACTATGGTCTTCCAGTCCGGAGCGCTCTTTGATTCACTCTCGGTCGGCGAAAACATCCTTTTTTCGCTCGAACTCCGTGACGACTACGACGAAAAGAACAAAGAAGATGTGGTCGACGGTCTTCTCGATCTTGTCGATCTGCTCCCCTATCGCGACGCTTACCCTGCCGATCTCTCAACTGGCCATCGCCGCGCCGTCGCCATCGCCCGCGCTCTTGCTGCCCAACCAGAATGTGTTCTCTACGACGAGCCCACGACAATGGTCGATCCCATCATGGCCAACCACCTGGGCAATCTCATGTTGCGGCTCAAGATGCAACTCCACCTCACCAGCGTCGTTGTGACCCACGACCTCGAACTCATGCGCAAAGTTGCCGACCGTGTGGTCTTCCTAAGCGAAGGAAAAGTCGCATACTTCGGACCCGTCGAGGGGCTCGAAGCATGCGACCATGAGCAAATTCAGGAATTTTTGACGCTGGACCGGATCAGTTAGCCACCGTAACCGGCGGCAATCCTCTTCTTGACGTCATCGTTGATTTTGATCTTGCCGTCATTCACCAAACTCTTCACCAGAGTCTCTTCAAAGATGTCCGCGCGCTCGGATGCCTTGCGGTTTTTCACGATGTTGACAATCTCTGCGCGGCGCGCTGGCAGCAGGCTCATATCAGCCTGTTTTTTGTCGACAAGCTTAACGAAAAACCACTTGCCGTCTACTGTCGACGGGCCAGCCAATTGGCCGGGTGTGCGGCTGAATGCTTCGATGACAGACGATGCAGGGCCAATCCCGTCGGCAAACCCTTGACGGTTGAATTCCTGAGTCTGCTTAACCGTTAGGCCCAATTCCTTGGCGATCAGCGCCAGGTCGCCATTGGCCGACTTCATCAGGTCGATGCCCTTTTGTTTCTTGGCGTCCACCAGCTTCGTTCTTTCCGCAACAAGCTTTCCGCTCATGATGGCATTTTTGGATTCTTCATAGGTCGATTGACGGCTAGGTGTGATGCTATCCACTGCAAGAACTGCCAAACGGTCGGGACCGAGTGTTGATACTTCCGATACTTCACCCTTCTTCAACTGCTTCACCAGTGCAAAAAGTTCGGGCTTCGGGCCAATTCCAGGTACAGCCGTCGAATCGGAGGAATACTCAAACTGAACCGGAGTGAGGCCATACTGTTTTGCCACCGCAGGTACCTGTGTCGGGTTCTTGATCAATTCTGCCCGCAACTGGTCTGCTGTCTTGCCCAGGCCATCGCTCTTCTTGGACTGGCGCAAATCTGCCTCCAGCGCTCCACGAACTTCTTCGAAAGTTCTCATCCCGGCAGGCTTGCGTTCCTGCACTTCGATCAAATGGAATCCAAACTCGGTCTTGATCGGTGAACTCAGCGTATTCAATGGGCCGGTAAAAGAATACTCGTCAAAATTCTTTACTGTCTGGCCGCGAGTGATAAATCCTACAGAACCACCATTGGATTTCGAACCCTTGTCATCGGAATACTTGTTTACCATGTCTTCAAACTTGGCTCCAGCCTTCAGCTGCTTGTAGACCGATTCAGCCAGAGCACGCATCTTGGCTTCTTCGGCTTCCGGCTTGTCCTTGGTTCCGAAAAGAATATGGCGAACCTTCGATTGCTCGGGCGATCGGAAGTTGTCCTGGTTTTCCGTATACAGCCGGCGCAATTCTGCTTCCGTTACCTGCATCGAAGCCTGTACTGCAC
>JAPKYY010000955.1 GCA_026394095.1 Acidobacteriota bacterium
GCCGTGCATGAGGAGGAAGGGCGGGTCGTCGGGGGTGACGTGGCTGATGGGTGAGGCTTCGACGTGGGTGCGGTATTCGAGGGTGTCTTTGGCCTCAGGCAGGGGACGGGCCAGCCCCAACAGGAATTGGCCATTGGTGCCGGTGAGGAAGTTGACTGGGGCGGCGCGGGCGACTACGCATTGCACTTTGGCGCTTTCTCGCTCTACCGGGTCGAGGTCTGTTGGGTTGCCTTTACCGTCGAGGCTACCGAGCAAGCTAACCAGGAGGCCGCCTGAAGAGCCGCCGGAGGCACCGATGCGGTCTGCGCGGATGCCGTAGGTTTTGGCGTTGTGGCGGATGAAGCGAACGGCGCGTTGGACGTCTTCGACCGGGGCGGGGTAGCGGAAGCGGGGGAGCGAGCGGTGGTTCACTGCGAAGACGGTGTAACCGCCGGTGGCAAGGGCCTTGGCGTAGAGTTGCGACTGGCTGTTGGATTTGAGGGCAGGGGCGCTGTAGGCAAGCGGTGTCGTCCAGCCGCTGCCGGAGACGTAGATGATGCCGTAGCCGTTGGGCTGGGTGGGCTTGTAGACGTCGAGAAGCAGAGCTGCGCCGGAGTACATGCCGTAGACGACGTTGCTTTCGATCGTGAAGGGCTCGGCTGCCGAGGCGGCGGTTGCCAGCAGGATTGCCAGGGTTAGTGTGCGCATGGTCAGGGCCAGCCTATCACGGAGGTGTGGGCGTGCGAGACTGTGGGCATGCCCGGAACATTTAAAATGATTGAGCTTGTTGGGACATCGCCCATCAGCTTTGCTGAAGCTGTGAAGGGTGCGGTGGCTGAAGCAGCCAAAACCGTGCGTCACATGGACTGGTTTGAGGTTGTGAATGAACGTGGCCGAATTGAGGACGGCCAGGTTACCGAATTTCAGGTGACGATCAAGATTGGTTTCAAGATCGAACGCTAGACGCTTGGCTTAGTCGTGACGCCAGGATTTGAGGTCAGCCCCCGCTGGGTGGTTGGCCTCAATTCTTTTCAGGATCTTGTCGAGGTACATAGTGTTGTAGCGGAGGCGAGAGATGGCGTTGGGGAGGTTGGGGTCGCCGTTCCAGCAGTGTTCTGCGCGGTCGCCGTATTTGACTTCGCCCTTGTAGGGCGGGTTGGTGGTTTTGAGGAAGTCTTCCATCAGATAGACGGCGTTGTTGAGGTAGAAGTTGTCCATGTCGCCGCAGTAGATGTGGAGCTTGCCTTCGAGCTGTGGAGCGAGTTTGGCCCAATCGCGCTGGAGGATGTGGCGGAGGTCGTAGTTATCGCGCCAGTAAGTGGCGATTTGCGGGTTGATGGCCCCTGTTTCTTTGTCCCAGAGGCGGGCGGGGTAGCCGTCGGGGCCGACTGGTGAATAGACGGCTTCCCAGATATCGAATTGCTGGCCGCTTCTGGTTTTGCTTCCCAGGGCCAGTTCCATTTGGTTGAGGGTTTCCATGGTTGCCGAGACGTGGCCGAGATAGTCTCGCTTACCGGGCTTGGGGATGCGCTGGTGTGGGCCTTCGGTGAAATAGGCGTTCTTGTCTTCGTAGATATTGATGGTGGAGTGGGCCCGGAAGTCTATGGGGTCGGGGCAGGCTCCGAAGGCTCCGTTGAATTCGGTGGGGTAGAAGATTTGGGCGGCGAGGGCTTCCCAGCCGCCAGTGGAGCCGCCGTAGGTGAAGCGGGCCCAGCCCTGGCCGATGCCCCGGAACTGGCGCTCGATCTCGGGGAGGAGTTCATACATGATGGCGTCGCCGTAGGGGCCGAGGTTCGCGCTATTGACGGCGTAGGAATCGTCATAGAAGGGGTTGGCGTGCTGGATCTCGACGACGAGGAAGCGGGGGAAGGACTTGGCGGTCCACTGCTTGTAGAAGTTGTGGGCTTCCTGTTGCGTGATGCGGTTGTAGCCGGCGAGCTTGAAGCGCTCGGAGTAGTCGGGCTTCAGGTTGTCGTCGGGTGGCTCTGGACGGAAGCCGTCGAAGTCGGCAGGGAAGTGGCCGTGGAAGAGCATCAGCGGGTATTTGGCGTTGGGGTGGGTGTCGAAGCCTTCAGGCAAGAGAACGTGTGCACCAAGGTACATGGGCTTGCCCCAGAACTTTGTGAGGCGGGGGCTTTGGATGCGGATGTGGCGAATGTATTTGGTGTCTTTGGGTTGGGGGATGGCGGGAATGGTTTCGGAGAGTTCGAGCTGGATCTGGGAGTTCGCCTCGATGGTGATTTTGGTGGGCTTGGAGTAGAGGTTGCCGGGGGCTTTGTTCCACTGGCGGCCTTCGCCACGATCGGTGGGGAGCTTGAGGGTGTGGCCGTCGGCGCGGTGGAAGGTTTCGTATTTGTCTAGGACGGCCTGAACGGTGTAAGTGCCGGGCTTCAGGTCTGAGAGGCGGCGGATGGGGTAGCCGTAGGCTTCGGTTGAGACGGTGTGAGCGGAGTTGGGCCGGAAGCCGTCGACGTCGGAGCCGAAGACGATTTGGGTCTTGGGCGAGTCTGAGATCTGGTTGCGGGGTTCGGCCTTGTCGTCTGTGGAGAAGAGGATGAGGAGGCGGCCGTCGAGGGGCTGGGTGGCTTGTGTGGCTGGGAGTTTGACCTGGACTTCGAGGGCGGCTAGGAAGAGTAGCAGGAACGGCATCACATGAGTTTAGCTGATGGGGCATCGATGATTTGGCCGGTTTTGTTCTTGACGTCGTTGAGGATGCGCTGGTCGATGGGGTCGTGGGGTTTGTTTGCGCCGGCTTGCTTAAAGACTTCTTCGGCGGCTTGCCGGGCTGAGGTGGTGGGGGGTGGTGTAGGGAAGGGGGTTGTGATGCTTGTGTATTCGCCCGTGAAGGCTTTGGTGGTGGCGGGTTGGTTGTCGATCTGATTGCCGGATTGGTAGAGGTGGGTGTTTGCGCTGCCGGCAGTGAAGGTGCGCGTCTGGCGGGACTTGTCGGTGGAGGGCCCGGGGATGGTTGTGTTTGCGATGTAGTTGATTTTTGTGGTGCCTTCTTCGGCAGCGCCGGTATAGGTGGCCTGGCCGCCTTTGAAGCCGTAGTTGTAGATGACGTTGTTGGTGAAGTGGAGGGTGATGTTGTCGCCTACGCGCGGGTTGCGGCTGCGGTTGTGGGCGAAGAGGTTGTGGTGGAAGGTTATGGTGCCGCTGCCGTAGCGGATGAGCGAGCCGTAGCCGTGGTCGCCCTTCAGGTGGCAACTATGGTTGAGGCTTTCGGCGATGATCGACCACTGGACGGTGACTCGATCGGAGTGGGTGACGGAGAGGACTTCGTCGATTGACCAGGAAGCTGATACGTGGTCGATCAAAATGTCGGTTGCATTGTCGATGGAGAGGGCGTCGCCCTGGATGGTTGGGCAATTCGTGTCGCCGGGCCGGATGCGGAGATGTGAGAGGGTGACGTGGTGAGTTTTTGAAATGGTGACCGGCCAAGCCGTAAGGGTGACCGGGTGGTGCTGGCCGTCGATGGTGAGGTTGGGTTTTGAGATGGTGAGAGGGCTTTGGAGATGGATTGTGCCCGGGAGGTTGAAGAGGATCGTGCGAGGGCCAGTTGCTGAGGTAATGGCGTGGCGGAGGGTGCCGGGCTTTGGGGAGTCGTCGAGGCTGGTGACGTGGTAGGTGTCGGCCTGGACAAGGCTTGTCAGAAGGAGCAGAAGGAGACAGGACAGCATTGCTTCGATTATCGGCCACTAACGTGCAGTGGTGTTTGGTGGAGTCCATGTTATGACCAACAAAATCAATACCAAGAACCTTTCATTTCTTGATGCCGAAGCGCTGAGAAGCCTTGCACATCAAAGGGGTGAGTGTCTAACTGTGTTGCTGCCGACGACGCATCCCGGTGCGCCTGAAAAAGACAAGCTGGCGACGCTGAAGAGTCTGTTGCGTGGGCAGAAAATGGCGAGGGAAATGGAGGCAAAACTCGAGGAGGAGAATCTTTCGGGAGGAGGGCCAGGTGTTGTATTGTTCGGCCGAGGGCATGCTGTGGTGGTGCATCGAGCGAAAGTTGACGAAGCCAAAGCAGTTTCCAGTGACCGGTTCTTCCTGTTACCGGTGCTTCGTTGTGCGCGTTTGGCCAATCGATTCATGATCTTGGGGTTGAGCAAGAAGGTCTTGCGGCTGCTGCAGTTTGAAGGTGGGGTGTGCAAGAGTCTGGATCTGCCTTCGGGCATGCCATGGAGCCTTGTGGAGTCACGGGGTGCAGGGACGAATGATTTGAAAATGAAAAATCATGCCCCTGGTGGAGAAGGTTCGATACGCTTTGGCACTTCTGCCAGCGACGAAGACGAAGAGCGGCATTTGGAGCATTGGTTTGGACAGGTTGACGAGGGAATCGCCAGAGTAGCCGGAAACGATCTGGTTCTGTTGATGGGGCTTGATGATGAGGTTGCGATGTTTCGGCGTGTCGCGAAGCGTTGCCGGCTGTTTGGGGATCATATTGCACACGGGATCAATGATTTTCCTCTGGGTGAAATCGCCCAGTTAGCGGGTGAATGTGCGCAGGAGCGGCAAGCAAAAGAAGCTCGCAAAGCTCTGGACCGAATCCGGGAATGGAAAGACCAGGGCCTGGTGTCGACCGATAGCGAAGACGTGAATCAGGCGGCCATTGAAGGCAGAGTTGACGTTCTTTGCGTTGGCGATGCCGCTGGCGAGGAAGAATTGGTCAACTCCACGGTGACTGAGACTTTGTGTCACGGCGGGGATGTGTTTGTTTTGAGCGGCGGGGCGATGTCCTCGGATTGCCCAGTCACTGCCCTGTTGCGGTACTAGCGGAGGTGAAGTCATGAAAATCCTATTGGCCCTGGATTGTTCTCACGGAAGCGAAGAGCTTGTAGCCGAGGTGCTGGAGCAGGCCTGGCCGAAGGAAGCTCATTTTGATGTGTTGCATGTGATGGAACCAGTACATGCCTGGGCGCAAGCACTGCCTGCTGACGCTTTGAATGCCAAAGCTCACCAGGCAGTGACCGATGCGGTATTCTCTCTTTCAGCCCGAGGATGGGCCTGCGAGCGATACTTCCGCGAGGGCGATGCGAAGAAGGAGATTCTCAATTTCGCCGAGGAGTATCATCCAGATCTGATCATCGTGGGAGCGAGAAGACGGTCTAACGCGAGCCGCTTTCTGATGGGAAGTGTGTCGGCTGCCGTTGTGCGTCACGCCAAGTGTTCTGTGCAGATCGTGCGGGCCCGTGCACACGACTTCAGAGCGGAGAGGAGCTACCGGATTCTGGCAGCCACCGACGGATCTGCCCACGCATTGAAGGCGATGGAGGCAGTGGCTGCGAGGCCATGGAGGCCAGGGACTGAGATTCGAGTGGTGAGTGTGATCGAGTTAATTCTGCCCCCTACTCTCACGATGCTGGAGCCAGGAGATTTCGGCTTTCCTCCAGATAGTGGAGACTTCAACGAGGCAAAGAGGGAAGCGCATGGAAATGCCACTCGCGCTACGCAAATCCTGTCGCGTGTTTGCTCGCACATCAGCGAAGCAATGCCCGTTGTATCGAGCGGGGCCAAGAACGCGATTCTCGAAGAGGCAGAGCGGTGGGATGCCGATTGCATCTTTGTTGGCTCGCACGGGCACCGAGGGATGGATCGATTCCTGTTGGGGAGCGTTTCTGAAGCGGTGGCAACGCATGCCAAATGCAGTGTAGAAGTGGTTCGGCAGGGCTAGTCGAAGAGGCTTGAGAAAAAAGCTACGGGGCCTTCATACCAGATCAGTGCGGCGATGATGGCGAGAACTATTGCCCCTGCGGCCCAGGCTGAGCGGTTGGTGGCCGTGCGTCTTTGTGCGGCAGCAGATATTGCCTCGGGGCTCTTGGGGTCCCACAGTTCAGAGTTATTGGCCTGGCGGAAGAGAGTGGCGTAGGAGTGTGAGCGGAAGTGGAAGGCTCGCCAATTTGGCTCGTAATCCAGTGAGAGGCACGGGGTGAAATCTACTGCCAGATCTGTCGGTGTGGGTTGCGGAATTGTCATGAATTGGCTCTTCCTCCATACCGGGCGGATCAGCCCAAGGCCGATGAAGAGAGGGAAGCAGCCGAGCACGAATGGAACCAGCCGCAAATGAATGAGGGCTTCCTTGAAGAAGAGTCCTGAGATGGCAATGACGACAAGGCCGGCGAAGCCCTGCGGCCCGGAAAGCACACGCTTGAGTGGGAGGAAGGGACTGAGTGGAAGCTGTTGCGTCCGGTGCTGTTGAAGGCAATTCTTGCAGACCGGGACTGAGTAGCTGTCTACTACGGGTAAAGAATCGTTTGGGGTGTCATCGTCGCCGTAGACAAGAAGGATGAATGGGCGCTCGATCGTAAATGTTCCAGACGCGACGGCTTCACAGTTGGGGCAGACTGCCGGGAATGTGGGGGGCTTGCGGTCGCATCGCAGGAGGATGATTTGGGTTGAGGTGGAGGCATCGAAGATCTGCCTGCGCAGATCGTCGATGCTGGTTCCGC
>JAPKYY010000061.1 GCA_026394095.1 Acidobacteriota bacterium
CTCAACTTGACGCCCTGATACCGGGAGGGCAAAAATCCACTGCCCCAGTAGTGGTCATAGAGCGGTTGATCACTCGGCCTCTGCATCTTCGACAACATCACGACATACTCGGGCAGATTCCGGTTCACACTGCCCAGCCCATAACTCATCCAGGCCCCCATGCTCGGCCGTCCCGGCAATTGATGCCCAGTCAGAAACTGCGTCATCGCCGGCGCATGATTGATCTGGTCGGTATGCATTGACTTCACAAAGCACACCTCATCCACAATCCGCGAAAGGTGCGGAAGCCATTCCCCAACCGTGGCCCCGCTCTGGCCATAGCGTCCAAACTTGGTGATCGATGGCATCACCAGCTGCTTCTGGTTCGCCGTCATCGTCGTCACGCGCTGGCCTTGCCGCACGGAATCAGGCAGCTCTTTACCGGCCCATTTCATCAACTCCGGCTTATGATCAAACAACTCAATCTGCGAAGGCCCGCCCGATTGCGTGAGAAAGATCACCAGCTTCGCCTTGGGCGCAAAATGTGGCAGCCCCGGCAACCCAATCGGAGTCTCATCGGCCATCAATGAAGATAAGGCCATCGCCCCGATAGATACCCCTGAAGCCTGCCCAAGAAAGTACCGTCTTGTCTGGTTCATCACTATCCTTCCCGATGCAGCTTGTATGGATAAACATTGCCGCTATTCCACTGGCAGACATACAGGTCTCCCTGCTTGTCCACACAGACGTCGTGGCAGTTGCGAAATACAGGCTGGTCCTGCAGCATCAATTGAAGCCTGCCGTCCTTGTATTCAGGAGCATGCCCGCCAGGATTCGACACCACACGATCCTGATCATCGAGAATCGTCACAAAGCCGCGATTCTGCCACATCCGGTAATCGTCGCGAAACATTCCAAAACAAATCCCGGAATACAAATAGCGCCCCGCAAGAACAGCCCGGCTCAGATACGCTCCAGGCAAATAGACAGTACGCTGATGCTCGCCCTCCAGGTTGAACCAGTGAAACTCATTGCGGATCCGCGCCGTGCATAACACCAGCGGCACCGCACCCCGCGTATCAATCGCCACCCCATGCGCCTGCAGAAACTTGCCCTTGCTAATAGGTTGAGAACTCTTCCCGCCAAACTTGCTTTTGTATGCCCCGTTGCGGTCATAACGCAGAATGAACTGCGAGCCATAACCATCGGCAACATAGATATCCCCATTCGGCCCCACGGCCGTCTCCGTCGGGCTGTAGATGTCCATGGCGCTATAGGCTCCACACCGCTGCGGATGCACCAACTCCATCACAATCTCACCAGCCAGAGTCGTCTTCACCACACGCCCGCTGCCGGTATCGGTGATGTAGAGAAACTCCTTGCCGTCAGCTTCACGGTGAATCGAAAGCCCATGCGCACCGCCAAAAGAAAGCGTCCACGAGTCCAGCAGCTTCCCGCTCGTCTCATAGATCAGCACATTGTTGCGAGCCTGATTCGTCAGCAGAAAGAGCCGCCCATCGGCAGCCTGGATCATCTCGTGGCAATCCTTTACCGGGAAGCGCTCCACATCAGCCTGGCTCCAAAGCTTATCCACCCGGTATCGAAACTGGCCCTGCCCGATCCTGGCACCATGAAACTCGGGTGCCGTCCGGCTCTGCGTTTGGGCAAAGGGCGCCGCCGCCAATCCAGCCGCAATGCCACGCCTCAATTTATTCATGGGTCATCACCTCATCCAGATTCATCACCATACTCGCCACCACCATCGCCGCCGCCACTTCCGGTGCCTTACGTGCTGGGGCCGCCTGCTGCCCCACCTCGATCCATTTCATGGCTTCGGCGGGCTTCCCGCGATAAAACTTCAAAGCCTTCTGATGTTCCCGCTGCAGCACACTCAGCTCATCGCGCATCGGTTGCCGCCCCAACACGCGAGTAAAGATCGAAGTGGCAACATCTCGCTTCTCATTCACAACAAGCTCGGCCAGGACACGGGACGCCTCAAGATACGTCTCATCATTCAGTAGCGTCAGTGCCTGCAGTGGAGTATTCGTCCGCCCCACCCGCACCTCGCAGGACCTTCTTTGCGCGCTATCAAACAGAAATGTAGGAGCAATCGAGCGCCGCCAGAAACCATAAAGCGTCCTACGGTACTGCGCCGCGCCCTCACTCGCTTCATAGCGGAAACGTCCCATAAACAGCTCTTCCCACACCCCAGCCGGCTGATAAGGCTTCACCGGCGGCCCGCCCACAGCGGGATTCAGCAAACCCGCATAAACAAGTGCTGCGTCACGCAACATCCAGCTCGGCAGCCGGTACCTCGCCCCGCGCGCCAGTAGCTTATTCTCGGGGTCTCGCTCGATCAACTCCGGGCTCAGCTTTGAGCTCTGCCGGTAAACATCACTCATCACAATCAGCTTCACCAGCCGTTTCACATCCCAGCCGCTTTCGACAAAATCCACCGCCAGCCAGTCCAGCAATTCCTGATGGACAGGCCGCTCTCCCTGCAAGCCAAAATCTTCCGTCGTCCGCACCAGCCCTGCCCCGAACATCAATTGCCAAATGTGACTTACCGCAACTCTGCCGGAAAGCGGATTCTCTTTCGCCAGAATCCACTCCGCCAGCCCCAGCCGGTTTCGGGGAGCATCCTTCGGCCACAAGGCAATCGTCGACAACACATCCGGCTTTACCTCGGGCCCCTTCTGATCCCACACGCCCCGCAACAAGATATTCGCTGTTCGAGGCTGAGCCCGCTCACTCATCACCATCACGTTCACCTTGCCTGAACCCTTCACCTCATCCATCTGCCGCTGTGCCCGCTCC
>JAPKYY010000346.1 GCA_026394095.1 Acidobacteriota bacterium
GACTTCAAAAGAACCTGGGCCACCGTAGGAGTCTCGGAGAACATCATCGAAGCCAGTTGGAAAGCGATGTGCGACGCCCTGGCCCTCGAGCTAATGCGCCTCCACGACTCCACCGCCGAGCTCGACGCCGCCCTCAAAGACTACAGCTGGGGCGTCTAGCCCCCACCAAAATCTCCCCGGCGTCCCCGTCCTGTTTTGCGAGCGATGTCGCCGGGCTGTTTTCTTGCCCATGTCGCGGCCATCCGCCCCACCCTCCGTCCAACCCCATGCGTAAGCGTGGGGATTCCAAACGACGCCAACCCCATCCGTAAGTGCGGGAATAGCAACGTCAAACAGGCCACCCCTTCGAGCCCCATCCATAAGGGTGGGGATATCGCCCCCAAAAGGCAACTCCACAAAAACCGGGGTCAAAGCCAAAAAGTCACCTCACAGCTCTCTGACAATTGAATACAAGCCCAAACCCGCTAAGGCACAAAGCCCCGGCTACTCCGCCTTCTTGGCCGTAAACTCCGTCACCCAGTCAATAAAGCTCTTGTACCAGAGCAGACTATTGGCCGGCTTCAGAATCCAGTGCCCCTCATCCGGAAACAGCACCATCTTCGACGGCACCTTCTGCATCTGCAACCCGGTAAACAACTGCATCCCCTGGCCCACCGGAACCCGGTAGTCCAGTTCCCCATGCAGCACCAGCGTCGGCGTCTTGAAGTCCTTCGCAAAATAGCTCGGGCTCCACTTCGAATACGTCTCCGGCTGATCCCAGGGCATCCCCTTGAACTCCCAGTTCACAAACCATAACTCCTCTGTTTCCCCAGCCATAGAGCGTAAATCATAAACCCCTGCATGACTCACAAATGCCTTGAACCGGTTCGTATGCCCCAGCATCCAGTTCACCATATACCCGCCAAAACTCCCCCCCGCCGCAGCAAACCGCTCCTTATCCGCCCACGCCTCGCCCTCCACCTTCTCCACCACGGCCATGATGTCCTCATACACCTTGCCACCCCAATCATCGCTCACCTCATCCGTGAACTTTTGCCCATAACCTGTTGACCCGCGAGGATTTGGCATCACAACGACAAAGCCCGCATTAGCGAACACCTGCGGATTCCACCGGTAGCTCCAGCCGTGCCCCCAGGCCCCCTGCGGCCCGCCATGAATCAGAAACAACACCGGGTACTTCTTCTTTGCATCAAACCCTGCCGGCTTCAAAACAAAGCTCGACACCTTCGCCTTCTCGGCCCCATCGACAACCATCTCCTCGGGCGTCGGAATCTCATACTGTGCCAGCAGCGCATCGTTCAACTTCGTCAGTGGCACCGGCTTCGATCGCGAAGTCGTCTTGAACAACTCCAGCGGCTGCGACGCCGAATGCTCGCCATAAACCATCACTCGCCCATCCGGAGTGAACTGCACATCGTCAATATGCGAAGCCCCGCTAACAACTGTTTGCGAACCTCCACCGGTCACCGGAGTCATCTGCAACGTCTGCCGCCCCCGATCTTCGATCGTGTAGAAAATCCGCTTCGAATCGCCCGACCACGTCATCGATTGCACCGCCCGGTCCAGCCCCTCAGTCAGAATCGTAGCCGTTCCAGCCGCCCGCTCCATCACCACCAGCCGCCACTTATCGGCCTCAAAACCAGCCTTGGCTTGCGCGCGATAAGCCAAAAACTTCCCATCCGGCGAATACAATGGCGACGCATCAGCCGCCGCATTCACCGTAATCTTCTTGGCCTCACCCCCAGCCATCGGCACCACATAAAGGTCGCTATTGGTCGACAGCGCCGGATTCTCATCCGTGTTCACGACATAACAAAGCTCCCCGCCGTCAGGAGAAATCGCGTAATCATCCGGCCCACCCAGCGAGAACGGCGGCACATCAAACGGCCCCGGCGTCAAATCCTTAGCCTTCCCTCCATCGATCCCCACCACAAACAAATGGTTCCGCCGCTTCCCCTGATATTCGGTCCAATGCCGGTACAGCAACCCTGTATAAACGCGAGCCTTCGATTTTGAAGCCGCCTCTGCCTCCATCCGCTTCTTGTTGCAAGCCTCATCCGCACAATCGGGATAAACACTGCTCTGGAAAACCACATTCTTCCCGTCCGGGCTCACCAGAATCCCGCCAGCCTCAGTCGCAATCGTAGTGATCTGCTTGGCCCCGGTCCCATCGGCGTTCATCCCCCAAACCTG
>JAPKYY010000646.1 GCA_026394095.1 Acidobacteriota bacterium
CGACGGGACCATGGATCAGCTGGTTAACTTCAAAGCCGCTCGTATCAGGCTCGAGGACGCTTCTCTCCAGCAAATCTTCATCCAGGAACTCCGCATTCTCACAATGCTCTACGACGCCAACATCGGCCGCGTCCTAGACACCGGTTGGATCGCAGAAGGCCATCCTTTCGTTGTAAGTGAGTTTGAAGGCGGCCTTCCTGTTACAGAACTTTCCTTTAAGATGGATCTGCGTGAAAACCTTACGGTTTTCCTAAGGCTCCTTACTGCTGTGGGATATGCTCACCAGCGCAAGATCCTCCACGGCGATCTCAAACCCTCCAACGTCCTGCTCACCAGAGAACACACTCCCCGTCTCGTCGATTTTGGTCTGGCCCGGGCCTTTGCAAAAGGCGGCGATGCCATCGCTACCCAAACTCAGATTGATGCCGACAGCCTCTCGTATTTCTCCCCCGAACAAATTCGCGGTAAAGAAGTCACCGAGTCATCTGACGTGTACTCTCTGGGTGTCATCCTTTACGAAATGCTAGCGGGCCGTCCGCCATACGGCAGCCCGAAAGATACGATCATGGATCGCGGTCGTGCAATCTGCGAACAGATTGCCCCCAAAATCGATGGCGTAGATGAAGACGTAAACTACATCCTCGCCAAAGCACTCGAAAAGAACATCGAAGCCCGCTATCCCTCCACCATTGCCTTCGGTCGCGATATTGAGGCCTACCTCGAAGGCCGCGGCGTCAAGCCCCGCCAGGAAGCCATGATGGAATTCATGGTCCGTTCTCTCAAACAGAATTGGATCACTGTCGCTCTCATCGTAGCCGTCCTTGGTGCTGCGGGCATTGCCATCTTCCAGCGTACAAAGTCCGTCGACAAAGCTTCTCAGATCGAGAACATCACCAACAACCTCTTCGCTGGCGGTAAAGGTGCTCCGGGTGCCAAAGCGAACACTGGCCTTTCTACGATTCAAAGTGCCAAGCTCTATCTCGACGACATGCTGGCCAAGAGTGCCGGTAAGCCGGAAGTTGTAGCCGAGCTGGCCAAAGCCTATCTACGCCTCGCCGAGGTGGAACTAAAGGGCAGCGGCCTGCTGCCTGGAGACCGTGGTGCCGCCATCCAGTCAGCCCGCAAAGCCTACGAGCTCACTCTCCAGCTCGCCAGCAGCGGCGGTGCTACCGATCTCGAGTTACTCGAGTATTCACGCTCAGCCAAAATGCTTGCCGACATGCTCAATGGTGCCCGCGATTATAAGGAAGCCATCAAAGTCACCCAGGATTGGAAGAACAAGCTTACCGCTGCAGGCTCTCAGAATCCGCAAGTCCTCAAAGCTCTCGCTGCTGCAGATTCCGCCCTCGGCGACCTCATGTTTGCCGCTGGCGATCAACAAGCCTCCATGCCCTTCGCCCGTAACGCCATGCGTCAATTCGGCATCATCTTTGACGGCGACAAAGGCAACACTGCCAAGGCCCGCGACTACGCCCAGTCTGCCAACAACGTGGGCGACAAGGCGCTCAGAATGAGCATGTTCAGCGAAGCCATGGCCATGTTCAAAACAGCGGAAACTACCATTCGTCCCGCCGCCTCCAAGCCCGACAGCGAAGTTGGCCCTCTTCTCGATTTAGCGAAAACACTCAGCGGACTGGGCGAGACCCTCGAAAAAACCAAACAGGGCGACCAGGCCCGCGCCAGCTACAAGGAAGCCCGCCAGCTACTCGAGCAGGCCTCTCAAAAAGAGAAAGATAACGAAGAAGCTTCCGAAGGCCTGGCCGAGATCATCGTAAAGACTGCTCGCATGAATCGCGAATCTTCTGACGTCCCTGGCGCTGCTGTGGAGACGGAAAAAGCTGTCGAGATCCTCCGCAAACTCGTCGCCCGTCCAGGTTCGAAATCCGACTACCGCCGCCAGCTTGCAGTAGCGCTCACCCTCCGCGGCGAACTCGCCCGTGCTCAACGCAAAACGCAAATTGCTCAGGAATCTTTTGAAGAAGCAATCGGCACCTGGAACTCTTACGGTCGCCTCGCCGGTCTCAAGCCAGAAGAAGAGATCGAAATTGAAAGACTCAAGACCCTCTCGGGCCGATGATTTTGCTATTCTAAAAAAGACCTTGCTCCCTGGTCGTCTAATGGTAGGACAGCGGACTTTGACTCCGTCAATCGTGGTTCGAATCCATGCCGGGGAGCCAACTCACAAGTCATTCATCATTCTTGAGCGTCATTCAGACGCTACGCCTGAGGTGGTGCCGGCGTTAGACCGCGACGGCGCATAATCTCAGCCATCTTCGCCCGGTCCGTCGGACCACCGCCAGCAGCCTGGCCAAATTTGTCCCTCATGCACAACAGCGGATCGTCGACCAGAAGTCGATAGGCGGCAAGTCCAGACTGGAAATTCAGTTCAAGTTTGCTCAAACCTTGGGACACAGTCTGGAGGCGCAGGCCTTTCCCCCGGGACGCCGCTGTGAACAGATCAGCTGAGTGGGTTCGAACGCCTCGGAATGGATGCTGCAGAACTTCGAAATATGTCTAGTGTGGGGATTCAAAGAAATTCCCCCCATTTCGCCAACGAATCGCATCGGCCCCAAACCTGGGACTTTACATCCCACTACAGCTAGCTTCGGTCGCTATTCCAGATGTCCTGCCCCACCGCCCAGCCACCGTCTAGAACCCTTTGATAAATCGTGATGTACTTACCAGCGTCCTGCATATCCTGGCCGCCCTCCGGTGTAAACGAGATCGCGTAGGCGCCGACTTCGATTGCCTGGTCTCCTGCAATTTTCAGTTCGCTCACCGACAACGAAAATTGAACTCGACTCATAGCACCAAGAAACCCCGCTGACCAAGCCTGGATATTGGCCCTACCGCTATTGGCAGGGAAATTCGGAGGCATCTGTACAGCGTCTTCAGTAAACACGCCGGCCCAAGCCACAGCATCCCGCGCATTGAGAGCAGCCACATGCCTCTGACGAATTGCTTCGATCACTTCGACATCACTCTTGGAAGCCCCTATGCCGGCGACCGGTTCTTCCGGCAATGGCCCGTGAATATCGATTTGGAATTTCGCTGCCAGCTCCATCAGTTTGGCCATGTCTGGAGCGGAGGGCGGATCCGCGATTGGTGTAGCCTGTTCCAACAAGAAGTGTTCAAACCCGCCGGGGGCACACAGCAGCAGCATCCTGGCAGGGACGCTACCCACAATCTTGAATCCATGAGGAATTCCTCTAGGCCCAAAGGCGTACGTGCCTGGTCCCCCCTTAAGCCACTTACCATCGCAGACGAATGCAACTTCTCCCTCAAGGACGTAAAACGCTTCATCCTCCCGATGGTGCGTGTGGTAAGGCGAAGCAAATCCGGGAGGCATCATCCAGTGCTCCATCAGCCCAAAGGCTCCATTGGTATTTTCCCCTGTGGACCTCATCAGCGTTGGTAGCCCCAGAAACCGGAAAGCCGGATCTTCTCTTCTGTTCACGTAAGCTTCTTGAATTCTTTCCACCATGTCTGTTCTCCAAAGTTTTTGCGTCGATCTGCGCTTGATACCCGGATGTGTAACGAGCAGCCTCTTCGTTACACATAAAATACAAAAGTGACTCCAGAACTGAAGGCTGAAGAACTAAGCGACGCCGACCTTGTGCGGCGTATCGGCTCCAGCAACACACGCGATGCCGAAGCCGAACTTTTCCGGCGTATGGCTCCGCGCGTTCGTCTCTACGGACTCCGCCACCTCAGAGACCCACAGGCCTCCGACGACCTCACCCAGCAAGTTCTGATCACTACTCTCGAAGCCCTCCGGGAGGGACGCCTTCGCGATCCGGAAAAGCTTTCGTCCTTCGTTTTGGGAACATGTCGCATGACTGTGCTCGACCAGCGCCGAGGCGCTCAGAGAAAGGAACGCCTGCTTGAAAAGTTTGGCGCAGATCTGCCCGTGCCGGTCCAGACCACGATTCCGCACCTTGACTATCAAAAGCTCAC
>JAPKYY010000265.1 GCA_026394095.1 Acidobacteriota bacterium
GTTGCGGCGGGGATTGCGGGCGAAGCTGCCGTCTGGCTGCATGAGGCGGACGTTGGTTTCGTCTTGGAGATAAGTGCCAATGATGTCTTCGCGGATGTACTTGCTGAGGCGCTTGTCCTGGATGGGGAAGAGGATTTCGACGCGACGGTGGAGGTTGCGGGGCATCATGTCGGCAGAGCCGAGGTACATGTCGTGGTTGCCGCCGTTTTTGAAGTAGTAGATGCGGGAGTGTTCGAGGAAACGACCGACGAGGGATCGCACCGTGATGTTGTCGCTGACGCCGGGGACTCCGGCGCGGAGGGAGCAGGCACCGCGGATGAAGAGGTCGATTTTGACGCCGGCCTGGGAGGCCTGGTATAGGAGCCGGATGATGCCCTGGTGAGCAAGGGCGTTCATCTTGAAGACGATGTGGCCGCCGCGGCCTTCGAGCTGGTGGACGATCTCGCGCTCGATCAGCTGCTGGGTGCGTTCGAAGAGGTCTACAGGGGCGACAAGGAGTTTGCGGTAGTGCTTCTTGGCGGAGTAGCCGGTGAGGTGGTTGAAGAGGTCTGTGGCGTCGGCGCCGAGGTCTTCGTCGACGGTCATGAGGCTCAGGTCGGTATAGAGGCCGGCGGTTACGGTGTTGTAGTTGCCCGTGCCGAAGTGGGTGTAGCGGCGGATCTTGTCGCCTTCTTTGCGGACTACCAGCAGGAGCTTGGAGTGGATCTTGAGGCCGAGGAGGCCATAAACGACGTGGACGCCCTGGGCTTCAAGACGTCTGGCCCATTCGATGTTCGACTCTTCGTCGAAGCGGGCTTTGAGTTCTACGAGGACTGCGACCTGTTTGCCGCGTTCGTTCGCTTCAAGGAGGCAATCAATGATGGGTGAGTTGCGGCCGACGCGGTAGAGCGTCATCTTGATGGCGAGGACTGCGGGGTCCTGGGCGGCCTTGCGCAGGAGGTCGACTACGGGATCAAAGGAATCGTAGGGGTGGTGGAGGAGGATGTCGCCTTTGCGGATGACGCTGAAGATGCTGGCGCCGTCGTTGAGCTTGGGGTCGAGCGAGGGCGGGATGCGCGGGACGAAGGCTTTATCGCGGAGGTCGCGGCGGTCTACCTGGAGGAGGTGCTTGAGGCGGACGAAGGAGAGGGGGTCCTGGACGCGGTAAACGTCATTCCATTCGGCTTCGAGGTTCGAGACCAGGATCTCGAGGATCTGGTCGGGCATCTCCTGATTGACCTTGACGCGGACGACGTCGCCGAAGCGGCGCTGGCGGACGGATTCTTCAATGGTTTCGAGGAGATCGTCGGCTTCCAGTTCCTGGATGGCGACATCGGCGTCGCGGGTGACGTGGAAGGGGTGGGCTTCGAGAACCTTCATGCCAGGGAAGAGATCGTTGAGGTGGGCGACGATGAGTTGTTCGAGCCAGATGAAACGCTGCGTGTGGGCTCGGCGGGCCTTGCCATTGGTTTCGATGGGGATGAGTTGCGGGAGGGTGTCTGGGACCTTGAGGCGGGCGAAATGGTTTTCACCCTCGCCGCCCTGGATGAGGATGGCAAGGTTTAGGCTCAGGTTTGAGATGTGGGGGAAGGGGCGGCCTGGATCGAAGGCGAGCGGGGTGAGGACGGGGTAGACCTTGTCGAGGAAGTATTCATGGAGGCGCTGTTTTGTTGTGGTGTCGAGGTCCTGGATGTTGACGAACTCGATGCCTTCCTGGGCTAGTGCCGGGATGAGGGACTCGTGGAGGCAGTTGCGCGCGTCGATCATGAGTTGGGCGACGACGGGGCGGATGGCTTCGAGCTGGGCGGTGGCGGTGAGGCCGTCGGGGCCTACTTCTTCGAGGCCAGCGTCGACCTGGTGCTTGAGGCCGGCGATGCGGACCATGAAGAATTCGTCCAAGTTGGAACCGAGGATGGAGAGGAACTTGACTCGCTCGAGGAGCGGATTGGCGGGGTCGTTGGCTTCTTCGAGGACGCGCCGCTGGAAGCCGAGGAGGCTGAGTTCGCGATTGATGAAGAGGCTACGATCGTCGAGCGAGAGAGTGGGTTGTGTGGGGGCGTTGGTCGCCTGGGCCTTGCGTTTTGGTTGAGCCATGCTCAATTACTAGAGTAACGGTGCCGCGTTGAAATTGCGTGGCACGAGGATGTAGGCGGCTACCGGGGATTCGACGCCGTTCTTGCCGATCGATCTTACGCCTACGATGATGTCGTCGATGGAGAGGCCGGGGAGGGTGTATTCGGTGACTTTGCCGACTACGATTTCGCGTTCCCAATTTGGTGAGGTGGAGGAGCGGATGGTGATGGCGTAGCCTGCGATTTCGTCGTCCGGGGTGGAGGCGGTCCATTTGAGGGCAGCGTCGTAGCCTTTGCCGCGGGCGAGGTTGGGGCCGGTGACTTCGCCTTTGGAGTTGGTTCGCATGACTTGCGGCAGGGTGGGGGCGAGGGCGAGGCTGCCGACGGCGGCGGCGTTGATGCGGGTGACTCGGGTGGCGTAGGAGGGCGAGGCGTGTTCGAAGGTATCGCCGGCGGAGTGTTGGTAGCCGTAGTGTTCGACTGGGGTGGTGAAGCGGATGGCGGCAAAGCCGGCGTCGTGGAAGGGGGTGTGGTCGCCACCGCGGCCGAAACGATCGTTGCGGAAGACGGGGTTTGCCTTCATGGCCGGGACGTAGCGCTCTGCCATTTCGCGGACGTAGCGAGCGAGGGCGCGGGAGGGGGAGTCGGCGGGGTCGGCCGAGTAGACGTTTACGAGGTCTGTGATGCGGCGGCCGTCGCCGGAGTAGTCGTTACCAATGATGTCGGAGTTGAAAACGGCGTCGATTTTGCGGTTGGCTTCCTTTGCGGCTTTCGAATAGGCGCGGCTTCCGAATAGGCCTTGTTCTTCACCGGAGAAGGCGATGAAGATGATGGTTTTGGGCCATTGGTGCTGGCTCATGAGGCGGGCGAGTTCGAGGACGAGGGCGACTCCGCTCGCGTTATCGCTGACGCCGGGGGCGGGGATGGCTTCGGCTGTTGCTACCCAGTCTGTAGGGTCGCCGGAGCC
>JAPKYY010000530.1 GCA_026394095.1 Acidobacteriota bacterium
CAGTGTCCTCATTGTGTTGGCTTTCGATGTGAGGTGGATGCGAAGAGCTCCACCGCAGTGACGGTGATTCCTCGTGCGATTGCTACCGGCCATTGCGAATTGCGAACCGAGTGTGTGGTGAAAACGGTTCTGACAGATTCGAAGGGACAAGCTCGAGGTGTTGAGTATTTTGATCGTGATGGCAAGTTGGTGGAACAGCCAGCGCGAGTAGTTGTTGTTGCTGCCAGCGCCACCGAGACCGCGAGACTGCTGCTGAACTCCAAAACAAAATTGCATCCGAATGGTTTGGGCAACCGGTATGACTGGGTGGGCAGAAATCTACAGGGCCATGCGTATACGGGCGCTTTCGGATTGTTTGAACAAGAAGTTTTGGATGGCGTAGGGCCCGCAGCCAGAATCGCAGCTTGCGACTTCAATCACGGCAATGAAGGGATCATTGGTGGCGCCATGTTGGCGAACGAATTCATTCGGATGCCTTATCTGTTTGCTCGCAGTGTGAGGCCACCGGGAGCACCCCGCTGGGGCAAGGCGCATAAGGATTGGCAGCGGGCCTGGTACAAACGATCGATGGGCGTCAAAGGCCCGGTTCAGGAAGTTCCGCGTTGGGAGAATCGAGTTGAGATCGACCCTGTGCTTAAAGATCATTGGGGTATTCCAACCTTAAGAATCAGCGGCCAGAAACATGAATCTGACCTCAAAACCGGACGATTCATTGCAACCAAGGCAGCAGAATGGTTGCGGGCTGCCGGGGCTCTTGAGGTATTTCTTACGACACCAGGAAGCGGGGTTTCCGGCGGACAACACCAGGCAGGTACTGCGCGAATGGCGAAAGACGCCAAGTCCGGTGCCGTCGATCCAGATTGCCGGGTGTTTGGAGTTGAGAATCTGTATATTGCCGACGGCAGTGTTCACGTTACCAATGGTGGCTTCAACCCGTCGCTCACGATTCAGGCGCTGGCCTATCGCACCAGTGAGAAGATTCTCAAATCGGGCCAAATCCCCAAACGCGGATGAGTTGTTTGCGACCAAATCGTGCTTAGTGCAATCTAAAGATAAGTACCTTCTATGCAAGTTGTTCGAGCAGCGGCAAATCCGAGTCAACAAACCCCAAGCCCGGGCGGCTTTCGATTGCCGCAGGCGCTGGTTGAAAAGAACGCCGACCGGCTCTGCTGGATATCTATTCTCTGCGGGGTGACGACAGTTGCCTTATTGGCGATGGAAGGCTTTCTGCAACCCGAGTTCGGAGCGGCGTTTGAGCTGGCTTCGATTCGATGGACGATTGGAGGCATTCTTGCACTCACGGCGGCGTTCATCGCGATTCAACAATTTGGCCTGGTTCGCAAAGAAGTGTTACTGGATTTGGGGATTGTGTTCCAGATTGCCATTGCTTTTTCCATTGCCATGTTTGAAACCACTTTCAACTGGAATCCAAATGTGCCAGTCCTGGGGCACAGTGGTGTGGCTATCTGGCTTGCGCTGTGTGGCCTCCTGCTGCCCAATGCGCCTTTGAAATCAGCATTGGCTGCTGTGTTGAGCGCGCTTGCGTGGCCCACTGCCTATCTACTCAATTTGGGCTTGCATGGATTTACGCCTTTGCCCTGGAACCGATTACTGATTTGGGTTGGCCCGTTATTGCTGGTTGCAATCTGGATGTACGTGCTGAACGCCCGCATGTTTTCAATGCAATGGAAACAATTGAAGGCAGAGGAGCTTGGCAGCTACCGGCTGGACTACCTGATTGGTAAAGGCGGCATGGGTGAGGTATGGCGGGCACGACACACGATGCTGGCC
>JAPKYY010000648.1 GCA_026394095.1 Acidobacteriota bacterium
ACCAAAGCTGCCAATCGCTTCTATCCCCGCTTAGTGCACATAGAAGGACATTGCTCCGGGGAAAGCAAGCAATAAGATCTATCGCAGAACTTAGTTGTCCAGGCTTGTGCCTTTGGATCGTAACAAATCGGCTAGTGTCGAAAGGTTCAGCGATCCAATTGAATCCACATCAGACAGATCCACGCCGAATTGGGACTCCAGCTCAATTTGGAAGTTCACCGCACGCATTGAATCCCAGCCTGGGAGTTCTTCGAAGGTCGCGGCCCAATCTATCGAAGCCGGGTCTGCATCGCTCAATGAAATAAATAGTTGTTTGATCGTTTCCATAAAAATTACTCTCTAGGCCCGTATAACGGCCGCGCCCCAGGCTAGGCCTCCCCCGAAGGCTGCAAGCGCGAAAGTCGCGCTTCGGGGATTGGTTTGTTTGGTCGAGCGGTAAGCCTCATCAAATGCAATCATGACGGAGGCGGATGCAGTATTCCCAAATCGATCGAGGTTCACCACGAACTTGTCGCGAGAGACCCCGAGAGAGTCAGCGATGGAATACAAGATGTTGATGTTTGCCTGATGAAGAACAAAGAAGTCTACATCCTCAATAGCCACGCCAGCCTCATGAAGGGCTTCCCTGAGCGCTAAGGCTCCACGGTGCACGGCAAAGTCATAAACGGCTCGGCCTTGCATTTTAAAGTATTGATCTTCCGGTTTCTGCATTTCCCGGTACGGCAGTAAAGTGCCTCCAGCTGGAATCTGAATCAGGTCAGCACCAGAGCCGTCTGCGCCAAGCTGAGTTGTGAGTATGCCAGGAGAAGAAGAAGCAGAAAGCAGAACTGCCCCCGCGCCATCGCCGAAGTAAGGGTAAGTAGAAAAGTCTCGAGGGTTGAGAATTCTCGAGTAGAGTTCAGCGGCGCACACCAGGATGTGATTGGCTTTGCCAGAGCGTATCAACCCATCGGCGAAGTGTAGAGCGTAGAGCGCCCCACTGCAGACTGCATTGACATCACAGGCAAATGCTCGAGATGCGCCCAAAGCAAATTGAACACTCGATGCCGTGGCGGGCTGGATGCGATCTGGTGAAGAAGTAGAAAGAATGATTCCATCGAGTTGTTCGACCGGCAAATTTGCGGAGGCTAGGCAAGTCCGGGCAGCCTCAATAGCGAGGCTGGAAGTGGATTGATCGGCCGAGGCGTGACGGCGCGCGCGGACTCCAGTTTTTTGTTCGATTAAGGGGAGAGTCTTGGCAGGAAATTGGTGGAGGTCACCATTTTCAACGACGGTCTGCGGTAGATAGGAAGCAGATGCACGAATGCTCGAGAACCGCACGTTGTAAGCGTAACATATTGATGCGGATTGAAGGAAGAAGGCAAAAAGGCTGGATTCCGAAAGGCAAGGCTAGAATAAGGCTATATGGCGGTTGAGACAGCGGCAATTGGGTCGGAGCGAGAAATCCTTGATTTGATGACAGGGATTTTTGGTCCAAGTTCAGACAACCCGATATTGACTCTTGAAATGCTTCGCTGGAAGTATTTCGACACTGCAACAGTGGACGAGGGCGAGCGCAGTTTTGTAGTCAGGCGCGACAGCCGACTTTTGTCACATGCCGGTTTGTGGCGTTTGCGATTTGGGCATAGTGGCGGGGACGTCGACGGTCAGCACATCATTGATTGGGTTGCAGACGAAAGCGCAAAAGGAGCAGGTCTTGAGGTGTTTCGATATCTGATGAAACAACCGAGAGTGCTTGTTTCGATCGGTGGGACTGACATCGCATTGGAGTTGCAGCGCAAGATGGGTTTTAGTGAGTTGCCGGAGATGCGTCTGTACGCCATCCCTGTCCGGCCCTTCCGGCAGTTTCTCAGTCGCAGGTCTGGTGGTCTGGTGAAGATGTTCGCCAAGTCGATTCGAAACTGGGGATGGAAGCGGGGAGGCAGATGGGTACAGCCGGCGGATTGGGATTGCAAACGCCTGGTCGGTGCCAATGATTGTGATGATCGAGTTTTCGAATTTCGTCCTCGCCATTACACCATTGGAATAAGGTCGCGAAAGTGGCTGGATTATCTGATGCGATGTCCAGCGATGAATTGCAGTTTGTATCAGCTTGGCAAAGGCGGGAAGGCCCTCGGTTATTTTCTGGTCAACGAGGTGGGTGGCCAGGCGCGGATCGTAGAACTTGCCATAGCTTCAGATGAGATGAGTGATTGGCAGGCCGCATACCAGGCAGCTATGATGGAAATCTCGAAGCAGGAAAGCACAATCGAAATTGTGGTCGCAACTTCATTGCCAGGCCTGTGCGATGTGTTTGAGCGCCTTGGATTGCTGAAGCGTCAGTCGATCTCCGTGCTGGCACATGATGCAGGAAGCCGGCTAAAGGGTGCGCCACCATTACTTCTGCAGTTGAGTGACAATGACGGCTGTTTTCTGTTTTCAACTGCCTATCCCTATCTGACCTGAGTTAGAAAGTGGTTGCTAGTATTTGGCGTCAATAACTTCGACTTCCATAGTCGCATTCCAGGTATGCGTGCCAAGGATATTATCCGCCCAGTCTGGCCCTAAGTAATTGACGGAGTGCTCCTCGAATTCGGTTGGCGTAAGTCGAGTCACTTCGTTCACTTGAATCCCGTAGCCATAGCCGGCTGCTGAGTCCTGTGTAAATCTGAAGAGGCGGTCCCCGTCCCAGACCAGATTTCCGGCTGAGCGGCTATTGCGAATCGAAGAAGAGATCGGGCTGGCGGGATGGACGCTCCAGGGTCCTTCAAGGTCAGGAGCCGTAAGCAGCCAGGACTCTACAAATGGCTCAATGGTTGAGGTGAAGAGATACCAGACACCGTTGAGCAGCAACGGCGTAGAATCCACAAGCTCGAGGCCTTCAATCAGGCGTGTCGCAAGTTCAGGTCTGTTGGGGAAGCTGGCGAAGCGATAGAGGTCCAGGCTATGGGCAGCACTCGATTCAGGAATCATGAATAGCTCATTCTTAACTGGCACGACACAGGGAAAAGAAAGGTGAGTTGGCTGCTCGAGGATGAGTTGGAAATCAGAGCACTTGCCATCCGGGCCGAGTCTCATACTGGCAAGATTCCCCTTGGAAGATCCTGCCTTGATAACTTCAGCAAGGATGTAGGTCTGGTTTTGATGGCACCAACAAAATGGGTCAGCCAGTTCAGAGATGCCCTCTGGAAATGGAATTTGCTGGAAGCCCGAGAAATCCCCCGGCGACTTTAGCCAGGGAAATGATGATGCCGCTCTCCATGCTATGCCCCATCTGGTTGGAGTGGATCTGGATTGAGAGCTAAGGCGGTAAGAGCGCGTCAATTTCGAAGCGACGAAACGAAGTACGGCGAGAGAATTGGGAGGTACTGGAGGCGTGGAGGACAGATGGACGAGCTGTTTCGATCTTGACAGTTGATCCAGATAATCCGATCGCCTCTTCGCAAACTCAAAACACAGGTTCGCCAGCATCCGTGCTGCAGCGTGCAGGGGGGAGACGGAATTGAGTGTGAAAAAAAGGCCGTGATAGGAAGGCAGATCCGCTTGGCGAACCAGTGAAGCGGCCTCAAACGATTGGGAATGCCAGTACACATTGGCGCTGGTCAGCAGGGTGTTGGCAGAAACCTCGTTCCAGAATGGAATGGAATCCGAAGAGCCGAAACGGATGGTAAAGATGCCGAATTTCGTCCACGAGGAAACGTCGCAGGACGGAAGCGGCGGTGCGAGCCAGAGAATTAAATCACAACCTGCGGTGGCGATCGTTTCGAGGCTGTTCAGCAGAGCTTGGGCGGCAGGATGATTCTCGCCGGAACTGAATTGCGGATGTTTTTTCTTACTCAGTGACCGTAATTGATCGAGTAGCGGCGAAGCTTTAGGCCTCTTAGAGAACAGACTAGAGCCAATAGAGAACCGGCTAACCTCAATTCCCGGAATCGCTTTGAGAAAAGCAAGTGTTTCTTCAACCGGAAAATCAGTGGAGTTTTCAAGGGAAACGAGGCCCACACGAAG
>JAPKYY010000117.1 GCA_026394095.1 Acidobacteriota bacterium
AACAAAAAAGGCTTCTTCCTCGATGGCGACGATATCGTGGTTGCCAGCGAAGGCGATCTCATCAAGACTCGATATAAAGTGATCCGGATCGGCCTGACAAACGTCACTATGGAAGACACACAATTCAAGCAGCAACAGACATTGCCAATTGTGCCCGATAATAGTGGTGGAGGAGCCTAAATGCCCGGCGCAGTGAGAGCAAAAGAAGGAGAGCGTGGTTTTGCCCTACTCTTCGTGTTTGCACTCGCCGCTATGGCCGCATTGATGCTCTACAACGAGTTACCGCGGGCCGTTTTTGAAAGTCAGCGAGCCAAAGAAGATCTCCTCGTCAGCCGCGGCCAGGAATACCAACGTGGAATCCAGCTCTTCTATCGCAAATACCGTAAGTATCCGGCAACGATGGAAGATCTCGAAAAAACCAGCGGCATACGCTTTCTCCGACGCCGTTACGTCGACCCATTCTCGGGCAAAGATGACTGGCGCATCGTACATGTTGGGCCCAACGGTCAATTCACAGATTCAAAAGTAATCAAGCCCCAGCAGCCTGCTCAGGGAACTGGGTTTGGCGCAAACACTGCAACTGGCACCGAAGAGCGCAAAGACGACCCCAACGACCCCACTCTAAAGAAGCGCGCCAGCGACACCAGCGCAGCCGAAATCGGGGGAACTGCCAGCGCTGCTGCGGCTGACCCGAACGCCCTCCCACAAGGAGCCCCACCCCCGCCAATGAATGGCCTGCCTTATCAGGGCCGTACCGGCAACGAAAACAGCTATCAACAGCAAACCGGCTACCCCCAACAGAATGGTGGCTTTGGCGCACCAGCCAATATTGGTGTCGGCAGTAGCGGTGGCGGCTATGGCGGAGTAGGTAGCGTAGGCGCAGGCCTTCCGAACACAAGCTTCCCCAGTGCAGGCATCAACTCCCAAACGGGAGGAGCCTCCGGCATACCGATCCAGCAAGGTAATGGCTACCCTCAGAATCAGAACGGCCAGCGGCCCCTCACCGCCGACCAGCTCAACCCGGCCCTCGATGTGATTCAACGGTTGCTTACGACCCCCCGCCAGCCTCCACCAGGGGTAATCCCCGGCTCAAGCGCTACGGGCCCCATCACAAATCCGGGAGGAGCGTTCCAGATCAGTGGGCCTGCAGCCAATGGTGGCAATGGTCAATTCGGCGGTGGTGGCATCGCTGGCGTAGCCAGCAAACATGAAGGACGCGGGATCAAGCTCGTCAATGAACGGGAACGCATTGAGGAGTGGGAATTCATCTACGACTACGGTAAAGATCGTGGTGGCCGTCCGGGTACGAATTCCCAGAGCCAGCAAGGAAACATGCAAGGTGGAATCAATCCTGCTCAAGGAAGTGGCTTTGGCGGAGGTGGCGGCTTCGGCCAGCAGGGTCAGGGTGGCTTCGGCCAACAGGGTGGCGGTGGCTTTGGCCAACAGGGCGGCGGCTTCGGTCAGCAAGGCGGTGGCGGCTTCGGCCAACAACAACCGCAACAGCCTGGCCGTCCCGGTCGCACTCGCAACTAAAGCGCGACGTAACCCCGGCGAATCCCCTGTGTAACAGCTTCTGTCCGTGACCCGGCATTCAACTTCGTCATCAACGAACTCACGTGAAATTTCACCGTATGTTCGGTGATACTCAACCGCCAGGCGATTTCCTTATTCCCAACCCCTTCGGCCAGTAGCCGCAAAACCTCGCGCTCACGATTGGTTAGCGAGGAATCAGAAAAAGCAGGAGCCGGAGCAGGCCAGGACTCCATATCATGCGCAGGGAACACCATCAGGCCAGCGGCAGCAGCCTCTAGAGCCGCCCGAATTTCAATCGGGCTGGCATTCGGCGGCAAAGCTCCTCGAGCGCCCTGGCGAACCATCGTGGAAGGCGAGTGCTCGGTCAACAACACAACCGGCAATGGCGGCGGATCATTGTCGATTTCATCGAAGTGACGGTCAGACAACAACACATCGGCAATCTCCCCGGACTTCGCCATCTGAAATCCAACTTGTTGCTCGAGCAAAGTGCGCAAGCCCGCCTCAACTACAGGACTCGATGCATCGATTCGTACGCGTGTCATGCGGCTGCTGACAGCCTCCCTTCGATTCCGGGGCCAAATGAAATCGCCACCTCGCGCGGAACTGGCTTCCCGTTGCGAAGAAACTCAAGATGCACAAGGCCTCCTTCAGATAGCCGATCCGCAAGATCGTCCGGCGACGAAAATGGTTTGCCATCCATTCCAATTATTACGTCACCCCGAAGCAGCGATGCGGATTCAGCTTTGCTGTGTGGCACTATCTCTTCGATGCGCAAACCGTTCACAAGTTTCGACAACACCTGAATTTGAACTGGCTGTATCGTTACGCCAAGTACCGGCGTTTCTACGCGGCGTCGGGCACGATCGATAAATCGCGCCACTTCATTGGATGGCACAGCCAGACCAAGATTCCCGACGATCATCGTATTGATTCCGACAACAGCACCAACTGCATTGGCCAGGGCTCCTCCAGAATTCCCAGGTGCCAACCGGATCTGGGCTTGCACCCAGGGCTGCTTCCCAAGATTTTGGTGAGGCCCAACCGCGTGGACAACTCCGGTCGACAGCGCCCCCACAAAACCAAGCGGGTTGCCCACAGCCATCAATACCTCTCCGCGCCGCAACAGCGAAGAATCAGCCCACCGGGCCGCAGGCAAATTCTTGCGATCCACTTCAAGCAACGCAAGGTCCCGACGCTCTTCGCGACGGAGCAGCCTCGCCTTGGCAACATGTCCATCCCAGAATTCCACCTCAACAGACGACCCACGCACTACATGAGCATTCGAAACAATCCGGCCTTCCTGATTCCAGATCACTCCTGACCCTGCGCCGCCACGACCCTCATCCACTCGTACCTGGACGGTCGACCGGCGCAACTGCTCAGCAATCTCCCCGAAGCCGGGGGCAATCATGCAGCCCTCCGTCCGGTGGGCCGGCGTCCAATCTCGATCTGCAACTCAAGCTCCTGGCCAGCCCGCGAAATGAGGATCGGAATCTGCTGGCCGATATGCGGCGGTTCAAGAAATTCCTGGATACAGGCAAAGTCACTCGCTCGCTGGCCCCCGATCGACAAAATCACATCCCCAACCATTAGCTGAGCAAGAGCAGAAGGCGAATCGGGTTCCACATTGAGAACAATCATCCCGGCAGGCTGCGGCACATGCTGCAAACCAACACCCAAATAGCCGCGCCCAAGTTCTCCATGCGCTGCAATGGTCTCCACAAAAAGGTGAAGGTTCGAAGATGGGATGACGACTGCCGTTCCGCGAGCCAACCCAGTACTGATCATTCCAAGCAAGGACCCATCAGCCCGCAAAGCCAGCCCCCCAGAAATCCCGGGGTATATCGGCAGATCGAGCTTGATGAAATGGTCCAGCTTGCCGCCCTTCCAGGTCCGCCAGGTGCCGGACAAAGAGCTCAGCATGCCAAGCGAAGCGTTAGGTCCGGTCTCGGGCGAACGGGAAATGCCAATGATCAACTCACCGAGAGTAGCGCTCCCGGCAAGAGGCAATACCGGCGCATCAAGAAATGGGGCTTGCAACTGAAGAAGTGCAAGGTCCCCACTGGGGTCGCGGCCGAGGAGGGAAGCGGCCGCAACCTCACCATTGGGAAGGAGAACCTGGAAGTCCTCATCTTGTTCGACGCCAGGATCCACCGTTAGGATGCGGGTGCTATCAACTAATATTCCACTCTGGTATCCGTTTTTGCGGGCTGAGACGGCGACGACAGACTGGGCTGCGCCACCAACGGTTTCTGCGAGCACCTGGCTGAGTTCGATCAATGGATTCTGCATTTTACTGATGTCCTAGGATTCCAGAATGCCCTTTCCAAAGCAAAAAAACTACCCTCAAACGGCTAGTAGACTCCCTGCCCGATTGGCTAGGCGCTTGCGCGGTCGTTTACACTGGAGAAGGAATGACGACTGAAGTTAAGAAAGACATCGCCGCGGTCGAGCCGGCCCAAAGCTGGTTTCTTCCCGTGTTGCTTACCTGGGTTGCCCCTGGGTCGGGTTATTTTCTGTTGAAGAGCCCTGAGCGCGGCGCAGCCATGGCAGGGATGTCCATTGTGATGTTCATTCTCGGCTTGCTCATGCGGGGTGCTTTCTTCGAACCACAAACCGGAGACCTGCTCACCACCGTAATTTATTGTGGCGGTTGGATAGCGAACCTCGCCAACGGCAGTCTTTACTTTTTGGCCAAAGCTTTCGGCTACAACTCGCCCGACGTGGCTGGCCACGTTGTCGACTATGGCACCAAGTTCCTGGTCGGCTCCGGGCTGATCAACATTCTGGCCATGGTTGATGTTTTCGAAATCGCGACACGAAAGAAGAGCTAGGAGAATCCAACAATGCCCAAAATGGCCTTATCTCACTTTGAAATGGCAATTCTTTTCTCGTTGCTCACCAGTGTCGCCCTCGGGATCACTGGCAAAACCGGTCGCCAGGAACAAATTCGCTACGCTGCCTATTGCTTCGGTTCTTTTGTCCTCGCCCTTTTCGGCCTGGGCTGGTTAATGTACTTCGGCCATCGCTAAGGAGACGTTCGCCATGAGAGTTTTTCTCGTTTTTGCACTTTGCTTCACTACTTGGGCTCAAGAGACCTCAGGAGAGTACAAGCTTCCCGAGAATTTCCTTCGCTTCAACGTCAGCAAGATTTACGCCGCAGTATCGAACGCCCCCAAGAGTCAGCCCCCTGTCATTGTCGAGGCAGCACCCAAAGAAATCTCATGCGGGCACATCCGCATCCTCCCCGCAAACCCGGACTTGGATCCCGGCATGACATTGCCAAAAGGCGCTTATATTCAAAGCCGCATGCCAGTGCTCAAAGGCATGCCCGCCTGTCAGACAACCGGCCGCTAGTTAAGGCTTCCCCGCCCCGCCCTTTGGAATCTGCGTCACCTTCTCGCCGACCTTCTGATAAACCCCCAACTTGGAATCGGCAAGATCAGGCCTCCGCACGCTGATCGACTCAATCACGGTATTCCCGGGTCCAGGCCGAGTGGTAATCAGCTGCTGCTCACGCAATTTCAAAGGCCCATCCGCCGATCGCCCCGGCGCTGCAACCCCATAAACTGTAATTTCACTGGTAGAAGTTCCGTCTGGATTCAGTGAATCAATCTTGATCTTCTGGCCAGTCAACTCCATTTTGCCAGTGGGTGCGTTGCGAAACTCCTGCGTTACTTCTTTAGCGCCCTTCCCCTCGGGTGCCTTCTCTATCAGTTCACGAACTGCCTCAACAAAATTCCCGCTCTGATCGAGAACGTAGGTGGAACGATTCGTCTGCTGCTTCCCATAAGCCGATGTCGTCTGGCTCGCCGTTTTCTCAACTGCTGCAAAGCTTCCATTCACCGTCGGGCGCTCTACCACCGAAATCGTCTTCGTTTGCCCGCTCTGTTGCTGCGTCGTCACCACCGCTCGCTCTGTAGCAGCCAGCCGCCCATTCAGATCGCTTTCATATTTGGTCGTCTCTACGATAGTCGAGCCATCCGGCCCCTGCTTCTCGACAACTCGCAATTTCTCCGGCGGCAACTTGTTTCCATTCGCATCACGGCGCTCGACAATCTCTTCACTGACACGCCCGTTCGGGCCTTCCTCAACCACGCGGCGCTCCCGCTTCTCTTCAGGCGCTGGCAGCAGGACACGGCGGCCATCCACGTCATAAACATAGATCTGGGCGAGCATCGTTGTACTCAGGAGAAAAAGGCTAAAGTACCGCATACGTTTCTACGCTAAAACTATCGGCAGAAAGAGGCGATCTGTACAGTCCCTATAATGGAAGATGGTTCCAGCATGAAGAAGTTTTACATCGAGACCTTTGGTTGCCAGATGAATGTCCACGATTCCGAAAAGGTAATCGGGACGCTCGAAGGCACGGGCTACGCACAGGTCCCTACTCCGGAAGAAGCCGACCTCGTCGTTTACAACACCTGTAGTATCCGCGACAAAGCGGAGCAAAAGGTCTTCGCCCGCCTCAACGAATTCAAGCGCCGCAGCAAGGACAAAGTCTTTGCCGTTATCGGTTGCGTCGCCCAGCAAGAGGGCGAAAAGATCTTCGACCGTGCCCCCCACGTCAGCCTCGTGGCTGGCTCTGCCAGCTACAACCAGTTGCCTCAGATGCTCATCCAGCTCGAAGCCGGCAACAAGCGCGTCACCGGCCTCAGCCTCGACGGCGAAGAAGCCTTCGAAGTCCCCTACACCCGTCGCGACAATCCCCACAAGGCCTTCCTCACCATCATCGAAGGCTGCGATAAGAGCTGCGCCTACTGCGTAGTCCCCATGACCCGTGGCCCCGAGCGCAGCCGCACGAGTGCCAGCGTTCTCGAAGAAGCTCGGATCCTCGTCAAGGATGGATACACCGAAATCACGCTTCTCGGCCAAAACGTAAACAGCTACCGCGACCCTTCCTCAATGGGCCTCGACTTCGCCAAACTCCTCCGGCGCATGGGCGAGATCGACGGCCTGAAGCGCGTCCGATTCACTACCTCTCACCCGAGAGACTTCGTCAAAGACATCGTTGATGCAGTCGACGAAAATCCTGTATTGTGCAACCACATCCACCTGCCTGTACAGAGTGGTTCCACGGCAGTCCTCGACCGCATGCAACGCCAGTACACCCGCGATGAGTACATGCGTCGTATCGAATGGATGAAGAACGCCAAACGCGACATCGCCATCACCTCCGACATCATCGTTGGCTTTCCGGGCGAAACCGAAGCTGACTTCGACCAAACCCTCCGCCTTCTCGACGAAGTGCAATACGATGGCCTCTTCGCCTTTAAATACTCCCAGCGCCCCAACACGCCTGCGCTGCAATACGAAGATCACATGACCGAAGAAGAAAAAGGCCGCCGCCTCGCCGCCGTTCAGGAACACCAGCGACAGATCCAAATTCCGAACAACGCAGCATACATCGGCAGAGTCGAAGAAGTGATTGTTGACGGCTACAACAAAGCCACCCAACAATGGCTGGGCAAGAACACGCAGAACAAAACCATCAGCTTTACTCATCCCCTGATGCCCAACAACGAAGAAGGCGCCAGCCTCGAAGGTCGCTACCTCAACGTACGTGTTACCCGCTCCGGCCCCGCCTCCCTCGGCGGCGAAGCAGTAATCTAGCCTTTTTGGCAGCTTCGGAGCTGCCACATCTTTGCTGTAATGGAATAGGAGGCATAGCGAACACAATGGAAGTTGAAATGAAGATCCGCACGCTGATGATGGATCCGGTGACGCAGATGCCGATTGTTGTGTTGCGGGATGCAACTGGCAATTCAATTCTTCCGATCTGGGTTGGCGTCTACGAAGCCAATGCCATTGCTCTTGAGATCGAAAAGATAAACACGCCCAGACCAATGACTCACGACCTGATCAAGACCTTGCTCCACGGCATGGATGCCAGGGTCGATCGCATCGTCGTCAGCGACCTGAAAGACGACACCTTCTTTGCCGTCATCTGGCTGGAGAAAAATGGCGAATTCATCAGCATTGATTCACGCCCAAGCGACGCCTTGGCGATCGCCTTGCGCACCGATTCACCTATCTTCGTCGACGACAGCGTCCTCAAGAATTCGCGCATGAGTTCCAGCTCCGAAAAGGGCAAAGACGAAGAACTGAAGAAGCTGCTGGAAAATCTCAATGAAGAGGATTTCGGCCGCTACAAAATGTAGGCCGTTCCAATCGTGGAAGAAATTCTACAAAAACTGGTGGATCACGGGATCCAACTTTTGCCAACTGCAGAACTCACCACTCACTTCGCCTTTGAACGCGATGGCTTCGTTGCCCTGGTAGAGCGTCGCAACAATGGCTTCGGCAACGCAGGTGCCCACGGCCTGCTTTGTCAGCAGGGGCTGGCCCAGCTCATTTGGCGCGGCGATCAAGCCTTCTTTGTAACCAAAGGCTTCGAGCGTCAAGCCTCCCCCGAAGAAGTTGAAAAACTCCGCAGCTTCGGTCAGGACCTAAAGATTTCTTTATCCAGGTAGTGCACTCCGCCCACTTCTCGATATAGACTTTCGACTATGGACCGAAGAGCCTTTCTCGCGACAGGAGTCGCCGCCTCACAACTTAAAGCAGCAGACTGGAAACCAATAGTCCCTTCCGCGGAACTCCCCGTTGGCAGGAAAGGCAAGGGTAAGCCCAAACTCGGTACTCAGCACATCTCCGACGACCCCACACTTAAGATCCTCAGCGGGCTCGGCGTCAACAATATCTGCAGCAATCTCCCATCCAAAACCATGGATGCCAATTGGAGCGTGGACGGCCTGTCAAAGCTCCGGCAGCCAAAGGCCGAGGTGGTGCCACCCTAAGCACCTTCAAGTACGAAGGAGCCAAACAGGATCCACCACTGACTGAAGCCGGGCCCGTTCCGGCAGACCTTTATTGGGAACGCATTACGTATTTCTTAAACAAGGTAATCCCTGTCGCGAACGAAGAGAAGGTCAGGATGGCCTGCCATCCCCACGACCCTGGTATGCCCCCGGGTAAAGGCTGGCGCGGCGTAGAAACCGTTCTTGGCAGCGTAGACGGCCTCAAGAAATTCGTCAGCATCCAGGAAAGCCCCTATCATGGCCTGAACTTCTGCCAGGGCACGGTCAGCGAAATGCTCGTCAAGCCTGGCCGCGAAATCTACGACGTAATCCGCTGGTTCGGCTCACGAGGCAAGATTTTCAATGTCCACTTCCGTAACATCAAGGGCGGCTTCCTCGACTTCCGCGAGGTTCATCCCGACGAAGGCGATGTTGACATGATCAAGGCAGCCCGGACATACAAAGAAGTAGGGTATAGCGGTATGTTGATGCCAGATCACGTACCCAAGATCGAAGGCGATACCGGCGGTCGCCAGGCCTTCGCCTTTGCCTTCGGCTACATTAGGGCGATTCTGCAAGTTCTCGAGTCGGAAGCTTAGTCAAGCGTCTCTCAGCAAGGTAAGATGAGAAGTACTCGTCTCCTCAACCAATGGCCCGCAAAAACACAATGGCTGTCGCATGTCCGGAATGTGACAGCAAAAACGTCCGCATGTCGAAATGGAAAAACCGCTTCGAACAAATGCTCGACCTTTTTGGCATGCCACCCATGCGTTGTCTCGATTGTGACCATCGATGGAAGCACAGCCTCTGGCGAATCCGTGAGATGTTTTTCGCCCGCTGCCCTCGCTGCTACAGGCTCGAACTCGTCAAATGGGAAGAGACTTACTATCACATCCCGCGTACATGGAAAATTCTCACGGCGATAGGTGCGAAGAAAGTCCGCTGCAAAGCTTGCCGACACAACTTCATTAGCTTCCGAAAAGTTAAGGGAGTCCGAAAGTGGGAAAATGCTCCACCTGAGGAGCCCCCAGTTTTTGAAACTACAATCGATTTGAATACCCTAACCCCAAAGAGCTCCAAATCTGACGATCCAGCCTAAAACGTTTATGGCTTCGGCGGGTTGAAAGACGCCTTGATTTCGTACATCTTGCCTGTTTGCGCAACACCAACACGCACGATCTTGGTAAACGGCTCGGCGTCCTTGGCAGGCTTGCCACTCGGTTTATAACTAATCGTAAGAGTCGCCTCACCGTCACGCTTTATCTGGCGGGAAGAAAGCTCATACGTCACGTCCTCACCTGCCGGCGTATCCATGGCGAGGATTACGGTCCCTTGCATGCCGTTCTTGAACGTTACCGTCTCTACCTTCGCCACACCCTGTGTAAATTCAACCTGCTGCCGGTCTGGCCTTACCAGAGACATCAATTTCTTGAGATCCGGATTGGCATTGAACTGCCCGGTCGGAACCAATGCCGCAGTTCCTGATTCCGGGTTTGACTCCATCGTTCCAAAGGGAGTGGCTCTGGTCTGATTCTTGGGCTGGAACCAATACCATCCATCCGCCTCTTCACGCCACCAGGCTTCAATGGGTTGCTTGATCTCCATGGCCCCAACTCCCATCATTGCCATGGTTGTATCTACAAGCGTCACTACCTTTGCAGCCTTGCCGCCATCGGCATAGAAGATCTGATCGATCTTGTAACCCTTGATCTGCTTTTTCGGCCAGGAGAAAAAGGCGTCTTTGCTTTCTTCAGACACCAATGCGTCGCTCTGACGGTACTTGGCCGCCACGAAGCCGTCCCAAAACTTGGAGACTCTCTGCTTCAACGCAGCTTCACGCTCCGCAGAAATTTTGATGGTTTCCTGCGCGAACGCCAGACTGGAAGCTAAAAACACAAAGAGAGCAATACGATTCATCTTCTTTACGATCCTAACATTCACAGACGCAGCCACCAGCGAAAGGTTAGCGCTCGGGAATTCGGGTACCTTCACGAATTTCGTCCGTCGCACGCTGAATAATCCGCTCTCCAGCCGCGAGCGGCCCTATCACCTCAACAAGTTCTCCCTGTGCGGCCCCTTTGCGTACATTCACATAACGCGCCAGTCCATTCTCCACCCGGATCACAAAGCTGCGCTCAGTATTCGATGTCACCGCTGTTGCCGGCACCAGCAGAGTCACTTGCCCGGCCTTGGCAGGCCATTTCACTTCCGTATACATTCCCGGCGCCAGCTTTCCAGCTACATTGGCCACATCCAGTTCTACGGGCATGGTCCGCGTACGAGCATCAAGGGTCCGCGAGACCCGGCTCACCGCCCCGGCAAAGGTCTCCCCGGGTTGCCCACTCACGCTAAAACTCACTCGCTGCCCCACCCTCACACTGTTGAAATTGGCCTCAGGCACAGCCACCACTACACGCAGCCGGTTCACCTGCTCTACCCTCACAATTGCCCCGGCCGAAGGCCCGGCAAGACTTCCCGGATGCAACAACCGCTCACTCACCACGCCATCAAATGGAGTAGTCAACGTCAAGAAACCTTCGAGATCTTTTAGCGCCCGAACCTGGGCCTCAGCTGCATTACGCGATAGCTGGATCGATTCCAATGCCGCCTGCGCGGATCGGACAGCTTCATCCGCCAACACCAGTTCATTGGCTGCAATGGCACCAGCCGTCTCACTAGCCTTCTTCAAACGCGCTGCCGTACTCTGAGCCGCAACCAGCCTCGCCCTCACCTCGCCAGCTTGCGCCAGCACTGCGCTCGACTTCGCCTGGGCTTCCGCAATCTGGGCCGACAACTCAGGTGCAGAGAGCTTCCCAATCACCTGCCCCTTGCGAACTATACTCCCGCGATCCACATCGAGGCTCTCGATGTACCCCAAAACCCTCGCTACAACCGATGTCGATTGATAGGGCAGGATCTCTGCCGTGAGCGTAACAAAGCGCTCCACTGGTTTTGCCACTACCTGAACCGTAGCCAGACTCTGCGCAAGTGCGCACACAGGCATCACAAAAGCGAATAACCACTTCATGCTTTAGCCTCCTTACGGAAGATCGAATAAATTGCGGGCAGTACCAATAGCGTTGCCAGCGTCGCCGTAATCAGGCCGCCAATCACAGCCCGCCCCAGCGGAGCCGTCTGTTCGCCACCTTCACCAAGGCCAAGTGCCATCGGCAGCATTCCGGCGATCATCGCAAACGCAGTCATCAGGATTGCCCGAAGCCTCGCCCCGCCGGCAGCGGCCACATTGCCTTCAGCTTCGGCAAAACTGAGATAAAGAATCGCATTCGCAATCGCGATGCCGAGCGCCATGATCGAGCCAAGATAACTCTGAATGTTGATGGTGGAGCCTGTAAACCAGAGGGCCAGCAACGACCCGCACAAGATCGCCGGGCCCATCAGCAGCACCACAAACGCAAGGCGAAAACTCTGAAAGGCAGCAGCCAGCAAAAGGAAGATGCTCACACCGGCAATCCACAGCCCAGTCTGGAGCCCATCAATCGTTTCTTTAAGCGGCCCAGCCTGACCACCAATCTGAACTGTGATTCCGCGCGGAGCCTCTCCTGCACGACGCACTGCGGCTTCCACTTCTGGCAGTGCCCGCCCCAGCGTCACACCTTCCAGATTCGCAGCAAGACTGATCAGTTTCTGCCCGTTGAACCGCTCAATCAGGCCCATCGTCTTACCATTCTTCATCGTGATCAGATCCCCGGCCAGCGGCTGTGTATTCCCTGCTTTTGAAAGCGAGATCGAAGCAATATCATCACCAGACTTTACCTTGGCTGGCGGCAACTCTACCTGCACCTGAAACGCATTGCCGCTGGCGGGATCACGCCAGTAATTCGGCTCGATAAAGCGACTCGAACTCGTAGCAGCAACCAGACTCCGCGTCACATCCATCGTTGTGAGCCCATATTGCGCTGCCCGGTCCCGGTTGATCTGCATCTCAAGAGTCGGGTAATCGTTGGGTTGCTGAATCTGCAAGTCGCGCAAAAACAGCAACTTCTTCAGTTCCACTTGGATCTTCTCGGCAAACTGATAATCGGCTGGCAAGCTCGGGCCAACCACCATCACTCGAATCGGGGTGGGAGAGCCCAGGCTCATTACCTGGCTCACAATATCTCCACCCTCAAACAACACCTTCAGTTGCGGCAATTCCTTGGCCAGTCGAGCCCGGATCGCCTCTTGCGCCTGAGCCGTATTGACCTTTGCCGTCGGCTGGATCGATACCGTCAGCACCGCCTCATGCGGTCCCGTCGTAAAGAGATGGATCAGGTTCACCGGGTAACTGGAAGCATGTGCGCCAACAAAACTGGTTGTCAAAGCAACCTTGTCGGGTCCTAGTGTCTCTTTGATCAAATCAAGCGCTTTCAGCGCCAAAGGCTCAGTGCGTTCAATCCTCGTACCGGTCGGCGCAAAAACACGCAAGCGAATTTGTTTGGCCGAAGCAACTGGAAAAATCTCAAGCCCCAACTGCGGGGGAATCAGCCACAAGCCAACTCCGCATAGCAGCACATATACCAGCGCCACACCCCAACGAAGCGAAATAATCCCATTCACCAGGCCACGATACGCAACTCGATATGCCGG
>JAPKYY010000112.1 GCA_026394095.1 Acidobacteriota bacterium
GGTGGCTACCTTGCGGATCGCTGGTCCGCCATTGACCCTCGTGGCCGTGCATGGCTTCAGGCTCTTGGCTTACTGGCCGCCGCGCCCTTTCTCTTCCTCGCCGGCCATACTTCTTCCACAACCCTGGTTGCCATCGGTCTATTCGTCTTCGGCCTCGGCCGTGGCATCTTTGATGCCAATGCCATGCCGGTACTCTGTACCCTGATCCCCCCGCAACTCCGCTCTACCGGCTTCGGCTTCTTGAATTTCGCCGGCGTCTTTGTTGGCGGAGTCATGGCAACCTTGGCCGGTTATCTCAAATCGAGTCTTGGCTTGAGCGTACTCATTCAATCCGCCGGACTTGCCCTCGCGATTGCAGCCATCGGAATGCATCTAACGGCGCGCTTCTCTGGGCGGCAAGCCCCGAACCAATCTGGACCTCACCAATAAAGCTCCACAAAACTACTGCTACAAACGCAAAAAGGGCGAGCCCAAAGGCTCGCCCTTTTCAACTAATTTGTACTATCAGGCCTAAGCGTAAGCTGGCTTGCGACCAGCGGGCTTCGCACCCTGAAACTTCAGCTTCTTCGATTTTACAAACGAATGCTTCGGTTTCGGTGAATGCTGAAACGCGCCTTTGATCGCCTTCTTCACGGCATAGGGCGTACGAGCGGGTTGATACTCCTGCTCGTCAAAACCACCCGTATCAGCCGGATCAGGAGGAAGCTCATGCGGCACAACCTGCAGTGGCAGAGAAGTCTTGATCGCACGCTCAATCTGGCGTACTGCACCACGCTCGCCACGAGTGGCGAAAGTGGACGCGGTACCCTTATTGCCTGCGCGGCCAGTACGGCCAGCGCGGTGGATAAAGTCTTCCGGTGCCTGCGGCAGATCGAAGTTCACAACGTGTTCGATGTGATCTACGTGAATGCCGCGCGCGGCCACGTCGGTTGCGACGAGTACGCGATAGTAGCCATCTTTGAAGCCTTCCAAGGCCTGTCGTCGCTGGCTCTGTGTGCGGTCGCCATGAATGGCTGCCGTCTTCACGCCAGTCTTTGCCAATTTCTTGGCCAGACGATCAGTGGAGTGCTTGGTGCGGGCGAAAACCAGGAAGGATCCCGTCTTCTCCGCCAGAAGATGCCGCAACAAACCAAGCTTGCGATGACCTTCGACTTCATACAAATGAAGATCGATGTCAACACCAGGCTTTGTGGTCGCGCCAATCTCTACACGCACCGGGTTCGGTACATGCTTGGCGATCAGCGGGATGATCGAGCGTTCGATCGTCGCTGAGAAGAAGAGGGTCTGACGCTGAATCGGGATCTGCTGCAGAATCTGCTCAATCGTGGGCAAAAAGCCCATGTCGAGCATACGATCCGCTTCATCGAGTACGACAAACTTCACCGAGCCAAGCTTGACGAGTTTGCGACCAATGAAGTCGAACAGACGTCCCGGGGTTGCAACCAGTACCTGGCTGCCACGCTGGATTTCGAAGAGCTGCTTGCTTTCGTTTAGGCCACCCACGACTACCGTCGCGCGCAATCCAGTATCCTTGGCCATCTTGGTGAAGGCCTCGTGGATCTGGATCGCGAGTTCGCGAGTCGGAGTCATGATGACAGCCTGAACTCCCTTTACGGGGTTCTGCGAGAGCGATTGCAGGATCGGAAGCAAGAACGCAAGCGTCTTGCCGGTTCCGGTCTGGGCAGTAGCAACTACGTTTGACCCGGCAAGCGCTGGGGGAATTGCCCCGGCTTGCACTGGTGTGGGCTGAATGAGGTTGTTAGCTGCCAAATTGCGCTGCAAAACCTCGGATAAGGAAAGATCAGAAAACTTCATTGTTGTTTAGTAACGACCCTTGCGGAAGCCACCGCCACCGCCACCAGGACGTCCGCCGCCGCCGCCGGGACGACCGCCGCCAGGACGACCACCGCCACCGCCACGAGGACCATCGGTCTTCGGACGTGCTTCGTTCACACTGAGGTTGCGGCCATCAAGCTCGCGGCCGTCAAGGGAAGAAATGGCATTCTCGGCTTCATTGCGGTTCGTCATTTCGACGAATGCGAATCCACGGGGCTGGCCGGTCATGCGATCGGTAACAACGTTCACGCGCTCTACTGCGCCGTATTCTTGGAAGATAGCCAGTAGCTGATCTTCAGTGGTATGGAAACTAAGGTTTCCGACATATAGGTTGGTCATGGGAGACTCCTGTTGCTTTCAAAAAAAAGGTTCTAATAGCAGCCAGGAACAAAGGAGTGAATAACAACTAAATCAAAGCCGCGGTT
>JAPKYY010000896.1 GCA_026394095.1 Acidobacteriota bacterium
CATTCGTCACGGGAGCCACCATGGCCACCTTCACCGGCATGGCTGCTGCCCGCCATGCCCTCCTGAAAACCAAAAACTACGATGTAGAATCCCAGGGCCTCTTTGGAGCCCCCGTATTCCCGGTAGTAGTCAGTGAAGAAAGTCACAGCACCCTCTTCAAAGCCCTGGCTATGCTCGGCTTGGGGCGCGACCGCGTCCTCAAAGTCCCCACCGACGCTCAAGGCCGCATGAACCCCTCTCTCTTTCCAACACTCAATCAGCCCGCCCTTGTCTGCCTCCAGGCTGGCAACGTCAACTCCGGCGCAATGGACCCCGCACACCAACTCATCCCCCTCGCCAAGCAGTCCAAGTCGTGGGTCCACGTTGATGGTGCCTTCGGCCTCTGGGGAGCGGGCAACCAATACGCCGAAGCCGATTCCTGGGCCACAGACGGCCATAAGTGGCTCAACGTCCCCTACGACAGCGGCATCGCCTTCGTCCGAGACCCGCAAGCCCTCACCGGTGCCATGGCCATCTCCGCCAGTTACCTCAATTCCGCCGGAGGCATTGAGCCCATGCACAAATCCCCGGAAGGCTCCCGCCGCGCCAGGGGTATCGACGCCTGGGCCGCCCTCCTCTCTCTCGGCCAAACCGGTGTCCGCGAAATGGTCGATCGCTGCTGCACCCACGCCCGCAACTTCGCTACAACCCTCGCCGAAAATGGAGTCCAAATTCTGAACGAGGTCAATCTCAACCAGGTCCTCGCCGCGCTCGACACCGACGAAAAAACCCTCGCCTGGATTGAAGCAATCCAGAACGAGGGTATCTGTTGGGTCGGTTCTACCTTCTGGCATGGCCGCCGCGCGATGCGCATCAGCGTCTCCAGTTGGGCTACCACTAGCCATGACGTGGAGCGAAGCCTCGAATCGATGCTCCGCTCCCGCCCGATTCACTAACGGGCCATTGCGACCTCAAACTGCCGTTCCACACTCAAAACACCCTTCTGACGAAGACCTGTCAGCGCCAGGCCATAACGCCCACGCACGCCCGTCTTCTCAAAGATGTGCTTCAAGTGGATCTTTACCGTCCCGGGACGGATCCCAAGCTCACGCGCGATCTCGCGGTTCTTGAGTCCGTGTTCTACAAGCTCCATCACCTGTGATTCACGCGGAGTCAGCTCAGAACGTGGATGACGGTCCTCACGAGGCTGTTCACGGAATACAGAATCTTCCATCCAGTTCTTGCCCTGAACCACCGTGCGAATACAGCTCAACATGTTCGAGGGTGCCGTCGACTTGCGCAAAATACCCTTCGCTCCCGCCTGCAGGAACCTCAATGCCTCGGCTTCGGTCATCGATACTCCCCAGACAATCGCCTTGGGCATCGGCCGTATCTGGCTCGCTATCGGGGCGTCATTCGGCGAAAACGGTGTTGACCCCAACCGTTCCAGGTCCTGCTCGGCCAATCTCAGGTCTTGAATCCAGTCCATCACGGCTTGCATTCCCAGGGCCTTGTCGATCAGCACGACATCGGGGCGCTGCCGCCTTGAAATCTCCCGGCACAATGCCAGGTTTTCGCAAACTCCGGTAACACGGAGGTCATTGGTTGAAGAAAGTACTGCGCGCACTCCCTCCACCGTCAGGGGTTGGGTTTCGCAAAGCAATACAGTTGCTTGCGATCCTGTTGAAGGGGGCATCGGTTGGGGCTGTGATGAGATAAAGTCCATCAAATTGCTTTCATTCACGGTGAAGTATGCCTTTCGGGAACAAAGCTAGCTGCGCTTTTTAGCCGCCGGACTAGCTTGGTGTAGTTTTCGGGTCTAGCCTTCCCCCAGGCCTAGGGGAATATTTCGACTCGGGAAAGCTTATCGACTCGCATCATCACCCTTTTAGTATTTTTTTCAAGATTTTCTTCTCTATCGTTTTTGCCTTTTTCAGACGATAGTTCACTACGGGACAGAGTCTGTGTATTTAAGCCCTATGGAATCAAAGCTATGAGTAAGGTCGACATTTTTCAGAGCGCTGGCAGTTGGAAGTACCTTGTCATCTGCCCTTCCCAGGGCATGACCAAGGACATCCACCAGGCTCTTGGTAGCAAAATGAGCCAGGCTGAGATTCTTGAAATCCCTGTCTACCCCCCTTCCGCAGGCCTACTCGAAGTTCTTAGTGTCCAGAATCCCGACGTCTGCCTCGCCGATGTCGCCAGCGATCGTGATCGTGGTCTAAACCTCATCAAAGAGGTCTCGTCCATGCAGCCCAAGATGCCTATCATCGCGGTGATGCCTGCTAACGATACTGACCTCATCCTCCGATCTCTCCGCGCCGGTGCCTCTGAATTTCTCGTTCACCCGATATCCAGCGAACAACTCGAAGAAGTTCTTGGCCGTATTGTCGCCAAAAATCCTCTCATCAAAGGTTCAGGCAAGGCGGGCCGTGTCATTGCAATTGTCCCTGCCAAGGGAGCCTGCGGCGCCTCCACGGTAGCAAGTGGCCTTACCTTCCACTGGAAGAAAAAGTCCGGTAAAATCCTCCTCGCAGACCTCGATCCCCTCACAGGAACCCTCAGCTTCCTGCTCAAGCTCAAGAGCCAGTACAGCTTCATGGATGTTGTCACCCTCACCCAGTCGCTCGATCCTGACCTCTGGCGCAACCTGGTGGCTACTACACAAGGTGTCGATGTTCTCCTATCTCCGGAAAGCCCGGTCGATGGCATCCACGATTTGATGGACGCTTCCGCCATCATCGACTACGCCCGTTGGCACTACGAAACCTCCATCCTCGATACTTGCAGCGCCTACGGCCCCTGGAACCTCTCAGTTCTCCGGCTGGCTGACGAAATTCTCCTCGTTTCCACAAACGAACTACCTTCCCTCCAGGCCACCCAGCGTGCCCTGAGCTATATGGAACAAAACCGCATCGAACGTTCCAAAGTCAAACTTGTTGTTAATCGCTACAACCGCGACGTC
>JAPKYY010000375.1 GCA_026394095.1 Acidobacteriota bacterium
GCATGGCGCCAGACCCAGGCCAGCGACTCAGCCAGTTGCAGGGCAATCCGGTCGATGCCTACCGCCGGGCAGAGCGAGTAATTCGGAATTGCCACCAAAGCGCCGGCGTCGGTGAAACCCTTGGCCAGGAACGACATGTCCGACTTGTCGAGCGAGCGCCACTAGCCGCCATGAATGATCACCAGCAACGGATGCTTCTTCGTGCGATCAAAATTCTGCGGCGTAAACAAAACACCTTCCACCGTCGCGCCATCCTTCGATTTCCAGGACACCACCTCTCGACGCGCCGGCTGAAACTTCGCCCACTGCACCTTCAGGTTCGTCACAGCCTGCGGAGCCCACGACGTACTCGGCGTCACATACACTTCCAGATTCTGACTCGTGCTTGCCCCAATAAAAGCCACCTTGTCCAGACTCTGCGTCAGCGACACGCTATTCATCGTCCAGCCCGAAGGCAGGTTCAATTCACGAGGGGAATCAGACGCAGGATTGGCGATATAAGCATTCATCGAAGTCTTGTTCCGCGCTAGAAAATAGATCCCGCGCGAGGTCCAATCCACCAGAATCGGCTGCTCGTCCACGGTTCCAGACACCTTGCGGGCAGCCCCGCCTGCCACCGGCCGCACCTCGATAAACCCATTCACGTAATAGCTAAACTCCACCTCACCTGGAGTCGTGTAGGCAAGCTCCTTTGAATCGGGAGACCACACCACTCGGCTAAACTGATTCCGCGTCTCGGCCAATACCCGCAGCGCCTTCGTCGCAGGATCGAGAATCTGCAGCTTCGCCCCAAGCGTAGAAAGATCCGGGTTCTTCCTGGTCACCACTGCCAGCTGCGAGCCCGTCTTGTCCACCGCAATCGACATCACCGTAAAGTCCCCCTCGGTCAATCGCTCGGCCTTCTGCTTGGGTGTATCTCCAACCTTCACCCGCCACACATGGCTCATCGTGTACTCTTCATCGATCACCGTCAGCTCGCCATACTGTTTCTTGCGATCCTTCGCCGCACTCGACTCGGCATCCCCGGCCAGGAAATAAATCTTCCCCGCATCCGCCCACTCAAAGCTGTTCACACCCGTCTCGTGATCGGTCAACTGCATCGCCTCGCCGCCAGCAACAGGAATCAGATAGACCTGCTGCTTCCCATCCCGGTTCGACAAAAAGGCAATCTGCTTGCTATCGGCAGACCAAGCCGGCGCAGAAGAACTCTTCCGGCTCGCCGTCAGCTTCAGACTCTTCGTAGTCCCCACCTCTGCCAGATAAAGATCAGACTCATTGGCATTGTCTTCCCAGTTGGTGCGAGACAAAACGTAAGCGACATGTTTCCCATCCGGAGAAATCACCGCATCCATCGGCTTCTGCATCGAAAGAGCCTCTTTCGACGAAGGTGCCTGCCCCAGCAACGACACAACAAATGAAAGGCAAATCAGAATTCGCATGAATCTTAGAATACGCTGTTGTTATGGACTTTCTCGCCGGCTCACTGGTTGAGCTGATCACGCAAACCTCTGTCAATCTTCCTCCCGATGTACGCGCCGCCATGGGCACCACCATGGCCGCCGAGACACCCGACACCCAAAGCGCCCAGGCTCTCAGCATCATCGCCACCAACGTCGACATGGCCGTCGAAGACCAGGGCCCCATCTGCCAGGACACCGGCATGCCCACCTTCCTCGTACACACCCCCGTCGGCACAAATCAGATCGCCCTCAAGCGTGCGATCCAGGAAGCCGTCGCCGAAGCCACCCGCCGTGGCAAGCTCCGGCCCAATTCCGTCGACAGCATCACCGGCAAGAACTCCGGCGACAACCTCGGCCACGAAACCCCCGTCATCCACTTTGAACAGTGGGAAGAAGACGACATCGAAGTAAAGCTCCTGCTCAAGGGCGGCGGCTGCGAAAACAAAAACATCCAGTACTCCCTGCCCGCCAATCTCGACCACATGGGCAAGGCCGGCCGCGATCTTGAAGGCGTCCGCAAATGCCTCCTCCACGCCGTCTGGCAAGCACAAGGCCAGGGCTGCGCCCCCGGTGCCATCGGCGTCTGCATCGGTAGCGACCGTGCCCACGGCTACTGGCTCGCCAAAGAGCAACTCTTCCGCACCCTCGACGACACCAACCCCGACCCGGTCCTCGCCAAGCTCGAAGCCGAAATCATGGAAGAAGCCAACAAGATCTCCATCGGCGCCATGGGCTTCGGCGGCAAGGCAAGCCTCATCGGCTGCAAGATCGTCGCCGCCAATCGCCTCCCGGCAAGCTTCTTCGTCAGCGTCGCCTACGATTGCTGGGCCTTCCGCCGCCTCGGTGTCAGGCTCGATGCAAACAATGGCGCCATCAAGCAGTGGATCTATCGCGATCCCGAGCGCCCCGTCGAGAAGATGGCTCAAGGCTCCGGCTTCCCCCTCACCGGCCGCGAAGTTGTACTCACCGCCCCCATCACAGAAGCTCAAGTCCGCGAGCTTAAGGTTGGCGATGTCGTCCTCATTCGGGGGCGCATGTACACAGGCCGCGACGCCGTCCACGCCCATCTCATGAAGACCCCGCCGCCCATGGATCTCAACGGCCAGATCATCTACCACTGCGGCCCCGTCATGATGAAGACCAACGACACCTGGTACGTCAAGGCAGCAGGCCCCACCACCTCCAGCCGTGAGGAACCCTATCAGGCCACCATCATCGAGAAATACGGCATCCGCGTCGTCATCGGCAAAGGCGGCATGGGTGCCAAAACC
>JAPKYY010000046.1 GCA_026394095.1 Acidobacteriota bacterium
GTCGAGATGACCAGCTACGAGCAATCGGCTCTCCAGCACGTCAATGCCGGCAACACCGCAATCGATAAGGCCATGATCGACAAGGTCATCAACGGTTACCTCACCGTTCCCGAAGGCTTCACGGTTCACCCCAAACTGAAAACCAATACCCTCGACAAGCGCAGAGAAGTCCTCACAGGCGCTCCTCTCGATTGGGCCACCGCCGAAATGGTCGCCTTCGGTAGCCTTGTGCTCGAAGGCACCCCCGTCCGTCTTTCTGGTCAGGATTGCCCACGTGGCACCTTCTCCCAGCGTCATCTTGAACTGGTCGACTATGAGACCGGCCAGTCCTACATGCCGCTCCAGCACCTCTCACCCGATCAGGCCAAGTTCGAGGCGGTCGATTCCTCGCTCAGCGAATACGCCGTCATGGGTTTTGAATTCGGCTACAGCGTGGCAGACCCGCTCACCCTCGTCCTCTGGGAAGCCCAATTCGGCGACTTCGTCAATGGCGCTCAAATCATGATCGACCAGTTCATCGCCGCCGCCGAAGCCAAGTGGGGCCAGCCGAGCGGCCTCGTCCTGCTCCTCCCTCACGGCTACGAAGGCCAGGGCCCAGAGCACTCCAGCGCCCGCATTGAGCGCTTCCTGCAGCTCTGCGCCGAAGAAAACCTCATCGTCGCCAACTGCACCACCTCGGCCAACTACTTCCACCTCCTGCGCCGCCAGATGTACGGTGGAGAAGACCGTCGCGGCGTCCGCAAGCCCCTCATTGTCTTCACCCCCAAGGCAAACCTGCGCAATCCAGCCGCTGCCAGCCCGGCCTCAGACTTCACCCAGGGCGGCTTCCGCGAAGTCCTCGGCGATCCCAACTCCGAAGCGGGCGACTCGATCACCCGCGTTCTCGTCTGCTCCGGCAAGGTTTACTTCGATCTCGTCAAGGCTCGGGACGAACGCGGCGCAAACCATGTTGCCATCGTCCGTATCGAACAACTCTATCCCTTCCCGGCCGACACGCTCAGCGACGTTCTGCAGCGCTACTCGCCTTCAGCCGAAATCATCTGGGTTCAGGAAGAACCCCGCAATATGGGCCCCTGGCGCTTCATTCAGGAGCAGCTCTACTTCGTGCTCAATTCCAGCCGCCGCACGGTTCATTATGCCGGTCGTCCAGAGGCTGCTTCCACCGCAACCGGTTCCTCCAAGCAACACGCCAAGGAACTCGCCGAATTTATTGATGCCGCCTTCTCACAAACTGCCCAACTTCGGCCGAGAAGAGTTAAGCTGGTAGCCCGGCGCAAGAAATAACTTATGAACGAATATCCCGACTGGGTAGGGCTCCTCTCCTACCTCGGTCTGGACCCCATCACGGTCTGGGTCGAATATCGAATCTTCCTATACCTCTCGCTCGTGGTCCTGGCACTAGTGTTGATCGGCACTCTATACTTTTTCGCCGTTCGCATTCAGGGCACAATCGCCAACTACAAGCACAGCTTTGCTGATCGCATTGCTTTCTACCGGTCTGTTTTCGATCTCGACGAGAAGTACCACGAGCCCCTGACGAATGCTCTAGCCGGGGAAAAACTGGTTTATGCTGTTCCCGCAATCGCAGCAGAAGATGTTCCCGGCTTCAAGAAATCCGTCGGGCACCTCATGCTAACCAAGACTCGCCTGATCTTTGCAGTCAACAACGAAAAAATTGAGTTTCCTCTGGATGCCTTTAGCGACGCCAACGTCAAAGACGGCAAAAAGCACATGGAACTCAAATTGATTCTCTCTACTCACAAGCCCATCTTCCATATGCTTGGCATCAGCCGTGACCACGCTCAGGAACTTTTCATGAAGATGCACGCCTTCCGTCTGGAACTCAAGCAAAACTAAACTTTCCAAAATAACTGAACCAATTTTTGTCCTCTTCCCGCGATTGGGCTTACAAGGTCCTCTATGCGCAATATCGTTTCATGCCTTCTTCTTGCCGCTTCCTGCGGCTTTGCACAACCTGCGGTCCAGGTTGCCAGCTATTTCTTCCAGAACAACTTCAACGCCCAACGTGCCGGCGCTGAACACATCACCCCTGTAGAC
>JAPKYY010000182.1 GCA_026394095.1 Acidobacteriota bacterium
ACCGCTCTCATCCAGGCGCTGGTCGCAAAGCTCTACAAGCTTCATAGCAACAACCAGGGTTTCCGCCTCTACCGCCGAGCGCTTATCATGGAGAATAAGTGGCGCGCCGCGCGCTATGGCCTCGACGGCAAGCTGGTCGACTTCGGCAAACAAACCGAAGTTCCTCTGAAAGACCTGCTCTTCGAATTGCTCCACTTCGTCGACGACGTAGTTGACGACCTCGGTAGCCGCGAAGAAATCGCCTACATCTACAAGATGATGCGCAACGGAACTGGCGCAGACCGCCAACTGCAAGTCTGGCGGGAAACAGGCGACCTTAAAGCCGTCGTTGACTACATCATTTCTGAAACGGAGGCTGGCCTTTAACTTGCTGCCAACTACATTCGATCCTGAACTCACTCCCGGCGCCCGTAATGCGGTTCACGCCTGCCTCCGCATCCAGCCCTCAGAGCGTGTCACCCTCATCACAGACAAGGCTTGTGAAGAAATCGCCGCCTCCATCGCCCATGAGCTCACCAAGCTCGGCTGCGAATTCAACGCCTTCCGCCTCGAAGACTTCGCCGACCGTCCGCTCACCAAAATGCCAGAGGTCGTCCTCTCCGACATGGAGTCCTCCCAGGTCTCCATCTTTGCCGTTGTTGCACAACAAGGCGAACTGCACAGCCGCATGCAGATGACCGACGTCGTAAACCACTACCGCATCCGCCACGCCCACATGGTCAACATCGAAAAGCGCATCATGATGGAAGGCATGCGGGCCGACTTCCTCAAGGTAGATGCTCTCTCCGTTCAGGTGCGTGAAATCGCCGCTGCCGCAAAGAAGATCAAGGCCACCACCGCCAACGGCACCCACATCGTTGCCGACATGCACCCCGACTATAAGTGGATTAAGACCAGCGGCATCATCTCCACCGCCAAATGGGGCAACCTCCCGGGGGGCGAGTGCTTCACTTCACCCGGCGAAGTCAACGGCCTCTTCGTCATTGATGGAGTCGTCGGCGATTACCTCTGCGCCAAGTACGGCGACCTCCGCGAGACACCCCTCACGGTAAAAATCGAAAAGAACCGGCTGGTCTCAGCCGAATCGAAAAACAAAGAACTCCGCGATGAGTTCTGGGCCTACTGCCACACTGACGAAAACTCCAACCGCGTTGGCGAATTCGCCATCGGCACCAACCTCGCCCTCAACGATGTTATTGGCAACATCCTCCAGGACGAAAAGATCCCCGGCATCCACATCGCCTTCGGCAATCCTTACGGGGCACATACGGGAGCCGACTGGTACTCCTCCACTCACATCGATGTGGTCGGCCGTAAGTTCAACATCTGGGCAGACGACCGCCAGATCATGCGCGACGGCCACTTCCTGATCGAACACTAAAATGATCACGGAACTGCGCGAGGACTTCAACCGCCGCTGGACGCCTGAAAAATACCAGCAATTCCAGACCTCGCTCGATGCTGCCATCGGCCAGCACGTAGCCTTCCGTCATTCAGAGACCCCCTGTTTCTTTCCGCGCGATCTCCTGCAGGAGATGTCCCGTGCCGGTCGCGATCTCGTCGGCCAGCTCCTCAACAACAAGCTCTATCTCGAAGCCTCAGACCGCGAGATCCCCGCTCAATACCGGGTCCCCAATGAAGCCACCGAGCCAATGTTCATTCAGGCCGACTTCGGCATCGTGCATAACAACGGCACCTACGCACCCAAGCTCGTTGAGATCCAGGGCTTCCCGAGTCTCTACGGCTACCAGACCGAGATGGCCCGCCAGTACATGCGCGCCTACGATCTCAACCCCAACTTGCGCCACCTCCTGAGCGACCTCGACCTCGATGCTTATCATAAGCTGCTGGGAGAGGCGATCCTCAACGGCCACTCCCCCGAAAACGTGGTCCTCCTCGAAATCGATCCAGAGCACCAGAAGACCGTCTGCGACTTCATCTGCACCGAGCGTATCTACGGCGTCCGCGCCGTCTGCATCACCAAAGTGATCAAGCGAGGCAACAAACTCTTCTACAATCGTGATGGCGTCGAAACCCCGATCCACCGCATCTACAACCGCGCGATCTTCGACGAGCTCGAGCGCAAGAAAGCGGTAATCCCTTTCAACTGGACCGACGACCTGCAGGTCGAGTGGGCCGGCCACCCCAACTGGTTCTTCCGTCTGAGCAAGTTCTCGATCCCCTGGTTCAAACACCCAACGGTCCCCGAGAGCCACTTCTTCCATGAAGTAACAGATCTGCCAGGCAACCCGGAAAACTACGTCCTGAAGCCGCTCTATTCATTTGCCGGCCTCGGCGTAATCGTGGGCCCCACAATCGAAGAGCTAGAAGCCATCCCCGTACGCGAACGCCGCAACTACATCCTGCAGGAGCGAGTCCGCTTCGCCCCAACAGTAATCACCCCGCACGGACCCACCATGGCCGAAGTCCGCATCATGTACATCTGGCTCCCGTCGATGCAAGTGCCCGTAGCTGCCAACATGATCGTAAGAATGGGCCGCGGCAAACAGATGTGTGTCGATCACAACAAGAACCTCGAATGGGTCGGAGCCTCCGCCGGCTTCTATCTTTAGGCGGCTGCGCTCGCGATCCACAACCGTATGCGCTACCTCGTCATGGCAGACCAGTTGGTAAGATGTTGTCGTGGCTTCTGAACAGGTTCTTCGGAAGGTATTGAGC
>JAPKYY010000601.1 GCA_026394095.1 Acidobacteriota bacterium
CTGCCAGCCCGGCATTCACCGCAGCCCTCATAAGGCATCAGAGGATACGATCTACTTCGACAATTTCATCCTTGCCGACAAGCTCGAAGATGTCTTGTTGCCTAGTTCAAGATAAAGGCCCACAGCGTATCGCCAGTGGCGACCGTTAAATACTGATGGCCGTCCAGCAGAAAGGTCTGCGGTGCATTGGTAATGTTGCCGATGCGGGCATTCCAATGTGGCTTGCCGGTTTTCGCGTCATGCGCCACCAGATTACCCATGCCGTCGCCGGCAAAAACAAGGCCACCGGCTGTGGCCAGGATTCCGCCGCCACCGCCATTCCCGTAGTAGCGATGCCGCCATACTACTTTGCCGTTACGGTAGTCGATGGCGCTTAGATAATTGCCGCCCGTGCCAACTGCGGCCTCTTCTTTGCCACCAAGCCCCATCGAGCCACGCGGATCAATGTCTGTCAGGTAGAAGAGTGAATAGCCATTGCCTTCAGGCACATAGAACAGCCCCGTGTCGGGAGAGTATGCTGGCGGCTGCCAATTCACCGTGCCGTCCGATGTAGGTGAAACCAGCGCTCCACCAACGGTTGGATCCTTTAGCGGATCATGTTCTGGCCCGCCGAATTTGTTCAAACCCTTGGCCCAGTTTGTCCATTGTCCATACTTGGCCGTTACCAGGCGCTCCCCGGTCACTCGATCGAGCGTGAAGAAGTAGCCGTTTCGAGCTGCGGTAAGTACAAGCTTGCGCATCTTGCCGTTGAAGGGGGCGTCGACAAGAACCGGAGTCTGTGCAGAGTCGTAATCGTGCATGTCGTGCGGAGAAGTCTGGAAGTACCAGGCCATCTTGCCTGTCTCGACGTTGATTGCTACCAGCGAACAGGTGAAGAGGTTGTCGCCATCGCCGCGTTTGCCGGTTGTGTAAGCAGGAGTCGGGTTGCCAGTGCCGATGATGTAGAGCTTGGTTTCTGGATCGTAAGCTCCCGGGATCCAGGTTTGCGCACCACCATGCCGGGCTGCATCGAGACTGGCCCAGGTATCAAGGCCAGGGTCGCCCTTCTGCATCGGCACGGTATAGAACTTCCACTGCAGGTCTCCGGTCTCGGCATCAAATGAAAGCAGGAAGCCAGGAGAATCGATATCGTTGCCGGTGCCGACCAGCACGTGGTTGCCGACGACAATGGGTGCTGGTGTTGAGAAGTATCCTTGCTCGAGATCGGCGATGGTTTTGTGCCAGCGTTCTTTGCCGGTCTTGGCATCCAGCGAAACGAGGTAGTTATCTGGAGTCTCCATGTAGAGGTAGTTGTTCCAGATCGCCATCCCGCGGTTGCCGATGTGTGTGCCGCCACGGGTCTTCCAGTAGTAATGCCAGAGCTCTCGGCCATCGCGTGCATCTACGGCCCAGGCGTTGTCGGGCATTGTGAAATAAAGAGTGCCATCTACGGCCAGCACCGAGGCTTTGATCGTGCCACCACCGGCTGCAAGTTCTCCTGTTCCCTCACCACCAACAATCAGCTTGGCAGGTGGGCCGCCGCCAAACCTTCCGCGTCCAGCGCCAGCTGGCGGGGGCATGCCCGGCGTATAGCGGACGCTCCAGGCCAGCGAGAGATGCTTTACCGTCGAGGTGTTGATCAGGTTGAGCGCGCTGAATCTACGGCCAGAATAATCGCCGTTATAGGTGGGCCAGGAATCCTTGAGCGGCTTGAGCAGCTCTTCAGGTGCCACACCACTTCCCTGTGCAAACGATGCTACAGAAACAGTCAATAGGAGTAGGAATGGGAGGAACTTCATTTTAGGGTCACCAGGTAGGCAGTCACGTTGTGTACATCTTTGTCGGCGTATACAGAAAGCAGTTCACGGTGTGGCGTCAGAGGGTCGTTTACTTCCACCTTCGGCACATCTCCGTCGCGCCGGAAGGAGCGTATAGAGCCATCGGCAAGCTCAAGCGTCACAACGAAGTCGTCGATGCGCACGAGCCGGCCTTGAACTGCAGCACCGCCGTTGGCTGGCTTTACCGTGACAGTCACTACGCGACGGGGAGACTCGCTTGCCGCACCACGGCCGGCTCTTCCGCCGCCCGCCACCCAGGTATTCTGCAGCACCTTCGGGTCTTTGATTCTTGTCGCGATCCTCTTCAGATCTCCTGTCGCCGAATGACAGCTCGAGCACTTTGCTTCAAAGTAGACCTTGCCTGCCTCGGCGTTGCCCACGAGAATCGTCGGTGGTTCCTGTGCGCTGGGCGGTTTGCCCTGCCCGCCAATCGTGGAGAGAACGCTTCGCACATAAGCGGCTACAGCCCTGGCATCCTCAGGACTCATCGGTATTGCCGGCATCCCTCCGCTCTGCAGGCTGCCCTGAATGACAGGGACAATCTTTTCACCCTCGCGGTCGCTTAAAGAGAGTTGCGAGCGCAAAAGATTTGGCCCGCCCATATCGCCACCGCGCAGGTCAGCACCATGGCAACCCCGGCAGGAGATTCCGTAAATGCCCTTGCCTTTGGATACCTTTGCCGGATCTTCTTCTGCCCTTTGCTGGCCAGGAACAAAGCCGCCCTGACGCCTGGGTGCCTGGCCGGGAGGCTGAGCCCAGGCATTGCTGGATGCAGCAACAGCCAATGCCACGTGGAATGCAATCCGATACTTCAGACTCAACATGAATACCTCATGAAAAAAACCTCGTTGATGACATCATGGCATGCGACGGCCTTTTTGGAAGGTCCAACGGCCCAATCCTAGTAAAAACAGGGAGCCGCCCAGAATCTTTGCCTCAAAAAGCCACACATTGCTGATGTCTTCTGTGGGCAACACTGAGAAAGCCAGCGCGATCAGAATCACGAATATTCCCGAGACCGGTGCCCACCGCAACCCGGCCTTCCACGCACTCCCGAAGATGTATAAAAAGGGAGGGAAACTGCCCAGCACCATCATCGAAACCAATTCCTGATATGCAGCCCGCATGGTATCCCCCAATTGCATCAACAACAAAAGCGCAGTGGCTACAAATGCCAGGGCAAACATCGAGACATGTGGTGTCTGCCATTTGGGGTGAATGCGTGCGAAGACTGGGGGCAGTAATCCATCGCGTGCGGCTGCAAAAGAGAGTCTTGCCGTTGCAGAGACGATTCCGCCGAGTTGCCCGAGCATGCTCAGCACTGAGAACACCGCAAACAGGGCAGGCAACCAGAACCAGTCCAGTCTGGTGGCTCCCACTTGCGCAGCCTGCATAATGCCAAAAAGGACGTTGGTTTCCTCAGGCTTTTGCAGTACGAGGATGGCAAATGTCGCCACGCAATAGAAGAGCACCCCGGCAAGCCCGGCTATCCAGCCGCCGAGGCGGATGGTCCGGCCAGGGTCTCGAATCTCTTCGCCCATCATCCCCAATAACTCAATGCCTGTGACGGCAAAGGCAATCTGCGACCACAGGTTAAGTGTGTCCAATCCCATTGGTGGAATCAGGCTCAACTCTGTTGCTGGCCCCTGACGCCAGTAGACTGTAAATGCAGCCAACATCAACAGCAGCGCCATCAACCAGGTGGCGAGGCTCCCGGCGTTTTGGTTCCAGCGTCCGATTCGTACACCCAACAGATTCACCCCAACGCCTGTCCAGATTGCGATCACAGCGAGTGTCACTATGAGCGCGCGATTCTCTATCATGGCAGGATTTATTGCGTAGATAGCGATGCTGACGTAGGCCAGTGCTGCGTTGGGCACCCAACTTGCAATCCCCACCCAATACAGCCAGAATGCGAGGAATCCGTGCCAATCTCCAAAATCGTCCCGGGCCCAGACATACTGGCCACCGGCACCAGGCATTCGAGTAGCGAGCACACCAATGGCCTGAGCCGTAGGCCCGACAAAGAACAGACCCGCGAGTAAAAACAGGGTCACAGACCCCGGCCCTGCGTGAGCCGCTGTCGCTAGCCAGCGTGTGCCAACAATGCAGGCAATCCCGAGCAGCGTCACATCACGCAGCCCCAAACCCCGAATTAGCTGCGCAGCTGCTGGTTGGCTCATCTTGGAGAGTGTACCAATGCTAGGCTAATGAGTCATGAATCGTCGTGCTTTTGCAGGGGCTTTCGCTGCCGCCGCTTTGATCCCTTTAAAGGCAGCTTCTCCGCGCATCGAGACTGCTGCTCTTAGGGCTGATCTCGAAGCTCTAAGCCTCATCGGGAGGCCAGCCGGTGGCACCTTCGAGAGTGGCGTCAGCCGCATCGGATACTCTGATGCAGATATCGCCGGTCGCAAATTCTTCATGGACTTGCTCAAACAGGCCGGGGCAACCCTGCGCATCGATGCCGCTGGCAATATCTTTGGCTCCCGGCCCGGCACAGACAGCTCATTGCCCCCACTCCTCTTTGGCTCGCACATCGATTCTGTGCCTCAGGGTGGCAACTTCGATGGGTGCCTCGGCTCCCTGACGGCGGTGCAAATTCTTCGCGTTTTGAATGAACAGAAGATCACCACACGCCGGCCCCTTACGGTTGTGGCCTGGGCTTGTGAAGAGGCGTCTTTCTCCGGCACCAGTCTGAACGGTAGCCGTGCGGCTGCAGGAGTGCTCAAGCCTAACGAGTTGCAGATGGTTTCGCGTGGACTCAACAAGGCAGAGGCCATCCGGCGCATCGGTGGCGAGCCGGCAAAACTGGAGACAGCCTTGATTCGGCGCGGCACCTATCACGCCTACCTCGAACTTCACATTGAACAGGGTGGCACCCTTGAACGCGAAGGCATCCCGATCGGTGTAGTAGACGGTATTGTCTCGATCGACGACTATCATGTCGTGGTGAAAGGTGCCCCCAATCATGCTGGCACTACACCGATGCGCGACCGCCAGGACGCTCTGATTGCCGCTGCACAATTGACGCTCGCCGTTCGTGAGATCGTGATGGCTGAAGCAGGCAATCAGGTTGGAACCGTTGGCCACCTTGAGGTAAGCCCCAACGCGGTCAACGTCATCCCGGGCGAAGTGCAGATGAGCATTGAAATTCGCGACCTCTCTTCTGCCAAGCTCGAACGTCTGGCCGAAAAGATCAGAACCCGCGCCACTGCGATTGCCTCGGAATCACGAACTCAAATCACGATCACGAGCAATGGCCACAATGAAGCCGCAGTTGCTTCACCCGAGATCCAGCGAGTGATCGAGGCCTCCGCCAACAAGCTCAAGCTCAAGACACGTCATTTGCCCAGCGGTGCTGGCCACGATGCCCAACAAATGGCGAAGTTGATGCCCATGGGTATGATCTTCATCCCGAGCATTGGTGGCATAAGTCATTCCCCGAAAGAACTCAGCACGTGGGAGCATTGCGCAAACGGAGCTAATGTAATGCTGGAAACCGTTCTCGAACTGGCTCGCTAAGCCCCAACTCCGTGGGCGACGTCAATCGCATGGCGCAGCCTCTTCCAGTCCGTTTCGCCTGCAACCGTGCAGTCAGCCCCAAGGATGAATTGCTTCGGCCAGCTCTTGACCACCCGCTTGATCTCGGTCTCAACCTCGGCTGGGCTGCCCTTGGCAATGACGCCGTGCCGGTCCATGCCACCCATAAAGGGTCGCTTGAATAGCCGCGAAATTTCCTGCGCCGACATTTCTTTCTCGGTCAGCCGAACGTTGCTGTTGATGACATGCCCCGGGTAATCGTAGACAGCATCGAAGTTCGCGTAAGGGGCCACGTAGTCGCAAACATGCAGAATATTGAACGCGCAAGCCTTCTGGATCTCCTTCATCGAGACCAAGTCGTAGGGCTTGATGTAGTCCGAGAAGATTTTTGGGCTACTGAAGCGCTTGGCCTCAGACCCCTGTGTCGACATGTAGAAGCCGTCGATGCCTTCTTTGATGCAGGCGCGCACAAAGAGCATCTGGCTCTCAGTCAAAATCTCCATACCTTTCTTTACTGCCTCGGGGTTCTCTTCCAGGTGCTGCTTAAGCAAGGGAGAGCTGGCGCAATGGCCCGCACACATGAATGGAGAGTAGAGCGTCATCAGGATCAGCGAATCCTTCTTGCTCGACTTCACAACCTCGCGAACGGTCTGCAACAACGGCTCATAAAAATCGAGCTTGCGCAATGCGAGCTTTGACCAATCTGCGGGCTTCTGCAGAAACTCTTGCCTCGTATAGGTCTGCTCAAACTGGATCTTTACGAAGTCCATGTTCGTCTGCTGAAAGAACTCGAGATGCCGCTTGGTCGCCGCAGACCCCGCCTTGTAGGGATCGCCGAAATGCAGAAAGAACGCAGCAGGAGTGTAATTGGGGATTGGCTTCCCAGCAAGCCAATCCATCATTCGTTTCCGCTTATTGGCAGGCGCAGCCAATGCACTGCTACCGGCAAGAGACATTCCGAGAAAGTCGCGACGATTCATGTCAGTAGCATACACCTGCTACGGTTTTGCCAACACAACTTCATCGATCCAGTAGTCGTAGCTAGAATCGCTTTGGTTTACTCGCGCCCGGATATGGGCCCCAACTTTCAACCGTTCGAAGATCTTCGGATCTTTGACAGGAAATTCCATTGTCATCGCATCCATCCATACATCGCCCTTTTCATCGGTGATCGTCTCATGCTTGATCACTGCCACGAGATCATCCTTGAGAAGCCGCACTACTTCCCCGCTCAGGCGATAGTGTTGGACCTTCTCTGGCGTCGGAGTTTGTTGCGAACACGACGCCAGAAGCAAAATTGCTGCAAGCAGCAAACGCATCTACTTGGTAAGGTCCTCGTAACGCGCTGAAACGAAGTCCCAGTTCACCACCTTCAACACAGCGGCAAGATAATCCGCACGCCTGTTTTGATACTTCAGATAATAAGCATGTTCCCAAACATCCAGGCCGAAGAGCGGCGTCTTTCCGGCATTCCAGGGACTGTCCTGATTGGGCGAAGTTTCAATCGAGAGACTATCTGCACCGTTCGGGACAACCCAAACCCAACCGCTACCGAAGACTCCCAGGCCGGCAGTACGCAGCTTGTCTTCAAATGTAGTCTGGCTTCCAAACGATTTCTCGATTGACTTCACGAGCTTGCCGGCCGGACCGCCTTTGGGCTTGCCCAGAGTCTGCCAGAACAGGGAATGATTCGCGTGGCCACCACCACTGTTGCGAATGGCTCCGCGAATTGAATCTGGAACCGAGCTGAGATTCTTCAGCAACTGATCGAGCGGCTGTTTGGCCAATTCGGGCTGAGTAGCAAGGGCCTTGTTCAGGTTATCCACATAGGTCTGGTGATGCTTGCCGTGATGAATCTCCATCGTGCGGGCATCGATGAAAGGTTCCAGTGCGTCAAGGGCATAGGGCAGCTTGGGTAATGTCACGGTTGGTGCTGCACTTTGTGCTCTAAGATGAAACGCCGATAGCGCCCCACTGATGATTAAGTTGCGTCTTGTCATTTCTTGGTTCTTGTCCTTTGTACTTGAATTTGTTCCAGCAAATAGTCGCTCCCACGCTTGCGGACACCGGCTACGATTTTCATCCCGGGCTTGAGACCTGCCAGCGCCTTTTTGTCTGTGACCACAAACTCCATCGCCTGAGGTGACAGCATTGCATTCATGAATCCGGGCACCTCATCGTGGTGAAGCGAAATGGCACCGTCTTCCTCATAGACCCTCACGACTTCGCCGTGTAGGATGTATTTTGGCCGCAAGGGAACCGGCCTTTGGGTCATCACAGTGGGTTGCCATGGGTCTTGCCAATCCGGGTTGGTGGCAATCGTTGGATCACTGAGTGATCGAAGAAAGTTCAACAGGTCAGCCCTCTCACTGGCAGAAATCTCAAATGACTTTACGAACTCGCTTTTGTTCGGGTTTTCAAATCCGTTTCCGGCGAGCGGGCCAGCCAGGAGCTTACGCCCGCCCAGCCGGTAGTGTTCAATTGCGTCCTCAAGAGTCTTCACGCTGCCGTCGTGCATATACGGAGCGGTGAGGGCGATATTCCTCAATGTCGGAGCTTTAAATTTGCCAATATCGTCTTCCTGCCGGGTGAATTCATAAAGGCCTGTATTGGCAGCCGGATAACTGAGTTTGCCCGCCAGATTGTAGAGCCCTGTATTGTGGAACTCCACTTCTGCCATACCTTTGCCAAGGTAGTCTACAGAGCCGGTAAGATTGAATCCTCCGTGGCAGTGAAAGCACTCCAGACGCTCGCTAAAGAACAAGGCCTCCCCACGCTTGGCCGATTCTGAAATAGCGCCGGGGTCGTCGCCACGTCGATACACATCATAGGGAGACTCTCCCGAGAGCAAGGTGCGCTCGAAAGAAGCAATTGCCTTGGTTATGTTTGTGATTGAAATTGGGCTTGCTTCTCCCGGATACGCTTTTTTGAAAAGCTCTTGATAGCGTGGTTGCGCCTTGAGCCGTTTCACAAGCAGATCTTCTTTGCCCACCATTCCAAGTTCGACAGGATGATCGCCAAACATAGGCACAAGTGCCTGATCTTCCAGCTTGCGCATATTCGGATTGCCCCAGGTCAAGACTGGACTGTAGGCGACATTGATCAAGCTCATCGGCCCGCGTGGATGCACTTCTCCGGTCGAACCCACTCCACGCCCACGCTGGTCTGCGAAGGCCCGTGACGGCTGATGACATGTGGCGCAGGATTGCGTCTGGTTAAGCGATAGCCGCTTGTCGTAGAAAAGGTGACGACCCAGTTCAACCTTTCCCGCTGTCATCAGATTGTCTGAAGGAACCTTTGGATAGGGAAATCCCGGCGGAAGCTTCCATTGATAGGGGCCAAGCTGCGCCTTCTCAATCAGGCTCTGGCGATGACGCAATTCTCTCACCCAAAGTACCAATTCCCACCGCTCAGCCTC